>CAUJJV010000223.1 GCA_963205375.1 Pseudomonadota bacterium | reverse complement strand
ACCCACCAAATCGACTTCCAGGCCTGCTTGCGCAATGCGCTCTCTGGCCAGTGGATGCAATTGCAAGGCGGGATCCAGTCCAGTAATGCGGGTGACGCGCGTTTTGTCGTAATGGCGCATATTGAGCCCAGTCCCGATGCCCACCTCCAGAACTCGCCCACGGGCCAACGGAACAATGCGTTGGCGCATGCGTGAAATCATGGGCATGCCACACGCCGTATCCAGGGCGGTGGGCAGGATGTGGCGGTCGTACCAGGATGCGGACATGGTGCTCTTCGGGCTGGTTGTTCGCGCTATTGTGACTTGCGGCGCCTGGTGCGGTGCCGAGGCGGTACAGTAGCCCCATGAATACCTTACTCCCCTTGCGGCTTCTCGTGGCCCCTGACAAGAATGACCCCACTCCGCTGGTTTTGTACCACGGACGCAGCTGTCCGGATGGATTCGCTGCCGCGCTCGCGGCGCGCCTGTATTACGGCGATGCCGTGGAATGCCTGGGGCTTGACCACGGGGATATCAAGACCGTGGATGACTTGCCGCCTTTGCAGGGCAGGGCCGTGTATATCCTGGATTTTTCATTCGATGCGCCGATTCTGAAAGATATTGAGCAGCGCGCTGCCAAGCTGGTGCTGTTGGATCACCACAAGAGTGCTGCCGAGAAACTGACCGGCTTTGCCTGCCGTTGTGGTGTGGTGCACTTTGACATGGGTAAATCTGGTGCGCGACTGGCCTGGGAGTTTTTTCATCCGGACGCTACCTTGCCAGACTTGGTTAAGTATGTCGAAGACCGCGATATTTGGGCCTGGAAATACCCCGAGAGTGCCGCGTTTCTGGCTGCGCTGGATATGGAGCCTTTTGATTTTGTCCGGTGGGCGCAGATTGCTGCATTCACACGTTCTGAGCTGGAAGCCTTTATGGCCCGTGGGCAAGCCATGGATGAGAAGTTTGCCAAGCTGGCAGCAGACCTTGCAGAAGGGGCGCAGCCCGTTGCCTTCAATGGGCAGCAGGGGCTGATGGTGAACGCACCCGGGGTCTTTCATAGCCTGGTTGGTGATCTGCTTTCCAGGAAAAGCGGAACCTTTGCGCTTATGTGGAATGCGGGCAAAGGTGGAGTGATCAAGGTAGGGCTGCGTTCGCAGCGCGGGTTTGACTGCATTCCCCTGGCGGAAAGCATGGGTGGAGGAGGGCATCCACAGGCTTGCGGATTCAAGTTGCCGGCAGAGCGTTTGCCGGACTTGCTCGCAGGACGGCTTGAAGCCTAGTAGTTGCCTTTCTCGGAAAAGCAGGAAATGGCGGGTATTTCACTGTCATATGTAACATGTAAGATTTTGTAGCTGACCCTACACTGGTCACGACTTTGCCAATCAGGGGGCTACATGGAAACTTCACGTCAATCTTCAGCAGCGTCGCTGTATCGCGAGGGCCTGCCTTTTGTGGTGGAAATGGCCCGTCAGGCTGATTTGGTGGATGTAGCCAAGCTGCGCTCGGCGTCCTATGGCAAACATATTCCTTCATTGGGATCAGCCCTGCAGAAACCGGAAGACTGTGACTATGAACTGGGCTGTGAGGTGATCGTTGCCCGCTCCAAGTTCGACGGTACTTTGCTGGGAACCCTGCGAACGCATACAAACGCTTTCAAGCCATTGCCCCTGCAAATGTCTTTGCGACTGCCTGAGCGGTTTGCCAATGCCCGTATGGTCGAGGCAACCCGGCTTTGTGTTAAAGGCAGTCCCAATGCGTCATTGGTGCGAAGCGCACTTTTCAAGGCGCTCTTTCAGTACTGCGAAGCGCAGAATGTCGACTGGATGATGGCGGCCGGACGACGTCCTGTAGACAGAATCTACGATGCACTCTTGTTCTCGGACGTAGTGGAGTCCGGGAAGTTCTATCCGATGGCACATGCTGGCGGAGTACTGCATCGCGTCATGAGCCTCGCACCCTCCGAGGCACGAGTGACATGGAAAGCCAGTGAGCACCCGCTGTATCGCTTTGTGATTGAAACGCGACACGATGATGTCGATTTGTCCGCGATGACCAGCCTGCACTTTCCCTGGACTTACCCGAAAGTGGATACGGAGTCCGACAGTTCTCTGGCGCCGTTGAGCGACTTCACACCCATTAGTAGGTTTGGCGATCTCACGACGGTAGATATAGACCTCTCGACCCCTCTTCATCACAGATTCAATGCATAGCTTCGGGTTTGATGTCATCGAAAAGTGACATCGTGCTGGAGGACTTGGATTGGAGTCCAGTCATGAACTCCAATATGTCGGGGTCTTCAATGAAGTCCGCGCTTGATTGGGCTGAAAGTATTCTTTCAGGCATCACTGGCTTGCTGATGGCATAGCCTTGGGCGTAGTCAATTCCTGCATTTGAGAGTGCTTTGATGGTTGCCAGGTCTTCCGCGTATTCACCAATGGATTTCATCCCGAGGCTGCTGACCAGTCCACCAATAGCCTCAATAATGGCAAGGCCCGGCGTGCTGCGTGTGGCGTCCTTCACAAGTGAGCCATCCAGTTTCAACGCATCCACAGAGAGGCTCTTGAGATAGCCAAATGATGAGTAGCCAGCTCCGAAATCATCAATGGCAACCTTTGCGCCCAGCGAGCGCACCCGGTCAATGAAGCGTTGAACGTTGCGTATATCGGTCAGTGCCACCGACTCGGTAATCTCAATACAGATCAATGGCAGGACGGTCGGGTGTTTGGCAAGCATTTCAAACAGCTCGTCTGTGAATGCTTCGTCATTCAGGGATCCCCCCGATACGTTGATGCTGACAAATCGGGTGTTTGTCAAAGCTCCAGCGTTGATTTCCAGCCACTCGATGGCAGTGGAAATGACCCAGCGATCAATGATGGCGGTCTTGCCGCGCATTTCAGCGGCTTCGATGATGATTCCTGCCGGTATGACACCGCCATCGGATTTGCGCATCCGCAGCAAGATCTCGAAATTCAGGGAATCAAATGGTTGCGTCAGGGATATTTCCGGCTGCATGACCAGAAAGAGGCCGTCCGGGACTTCGCCGCGTTCGAGGTAAGTAATGACTTCCAGTTCCTGCTTGTGGTGCAGAAAGAAACTGTCATCGGACTCCATCACGACAAGCCGCTGTGTCGTGCGTTTTTTCGCCAAGCGGCACAAGGTGTCTGCGGCGGAAATGATCTCTTTGAGAGGGGCATTCTCAAATCGTGCGGTTCCCACCAGACCCGCTGACACGTTCAGCGTGAAACGCTGCCGCCCTACCTGGTACGGCTGTGCAGCGATCAGATGCACGATGGCTTCGCAACAGACAGTAGCTTGTGCCACAGTGGAGTCATGAAAAGCGATCACAAATTCGTCACCACCCACCCGAGACAACATATCCTTCGGACCAATGGCACTTTTCATGCGCTCACTCACACGCTTGAGTACCTTGTCACCGGCAGCGTGCCCATATAGATCATTGATCAGTTTGAACCTGTCGAGGTCAAAGTACGCCAGCGCTGATGGGGGGCGAGCGAGGCGGCCTAGCGTGCGTGAAATGCCACGTAGATTCAGGCAGTCAGTGAGCGGATCATGGTTGGACAGGTACTCCAGCCGTTCGGTTGCGACAAAGCGCTCGGTGATGTCCTGCAAGGTGCATTCAATGATGGCGCCATCCACCGTAGATGCCTTGATGGCAAACCACCGGTCCGTATTTTTTTGGGAATCATGAACCCTGGTCTGCAATTCAATGGAACGCGATTTGGACCCACCCAGGCTCATCAAATCGGCTGTCACCCGTGCATCAAATACCTGTGAAATGCGGGAAGGGACATGCATGCTCAAGCTTTGAACCATCTGCTGAAATGCCGGATTGGCTTTCAGGATGGTTTCTTTGAGGCCTACAGAAAACAAACCTATCGGAGAGTCTTCGTAGGCTGCCTTGAGTGTGCGTTGGGCTTCCAGTTTTTCCAGTCGATCGGCACGCATGTGCTCGGCCACAGCAGCTGAAACGAGCAAGGCCGAGGCAATCGCCGCTGTCACGCTATTGAGGCCTAACGACAGAAATGTCTCGCCTGTTGATGCGGCAATAACTTCGTTGAAGCTCGCAACCAGGGTGATGATGATGGACGACGCGTACCATATTGCAACCCTGGAACGTACGCGCGACAGGATTTGGTAGACGTAATGAAATAGAACTACGGAGCCCAATGCAGTGCTAAGCCATAGCGTTGGCAGCATTTTTTCAAAAGACAGGAATACACACGCGAAAGGCAGAACGATAGCTGCCAACTGTGCCAAAGCGAGCGGAATGCGTGCCCTGATTTCGGCTAGCTCATCCTTGAAAAGCAGACTGAAAAGAGCAGCCGTCATGGAGAAGTAGGCACAGACTGTCCACTTTCTCGATTCAATCAGTGCGGTCGGTGACAGCGTGTAGCCGAATAGATGGAAATCCGTCCCGGCGGATAACGCTGCCATGCGCATGTTGAGCAGGAGCCAGGCCACAAATGCCCAGTACAGCCAGCTGCGGTTGACAATAGCCGTGATCAGCATTGAGATCGCCAGCACACCAATGCCCGCTTCAATCAGCGTACCGGTTTGGCGGTGCTTGTCCTGGGCTGCCACCATCTCCCCGGACTCCCACAGGTTTGCCGATATTTTGGCTGGACCACGGTATGCGCCCCGGCATAGCAGGTTGGGTCTGTCGAAGGCTGTAACGGACACCAGGCTGAATCCTGCCTGGCCCGGTACCAGCTGCCCTTTGGTTGCAATGCGATCCGCGCTACCTAACTCAACGCCTGTGCTGTGGTCCCAGCAAGTCATGCTCATGGCATGGCGGGATGGAAAATCCACCAACATAGGCGTGTGCATACCTTTTACGGAACTGTCGAGCGAGAACCAGAAAAAATTGGTGGAAAGTCGCGTATCAAATGCAACAGTTGATGGGGTGGAACGGACTTCGTTCCATACCGTGTCCAGAGACGGTGTCGCTTCTCGATTCGACTGCTCCCATACTTTGATGGGAATGGCAAATCCTCGCGCTGAATCAAAATGCGCCATCTGCCAGCCCAAGGTAATCACTGCCAGTGCAACCAGAACAGCGGGCAACACGAGCGCTCCCAACTTGCTCAGCACAGCTGCGATGATCTTTTCCAGAGACGCAAAGAAATCAGGGTTCATATGTGACACATGACGGGCTGACCTTGTGTGTCTGCCCCGCAGCGCGTAACTGCCAAATCGCCGCACACAGATTCAGAATCTCCGGCACGGCTCCAACGCCTTTTTGTTGTTTGATTACCCTGCGCATCCTATCGCAATATGAGGGTAGACAACAGCTAGTGTGCGCTCGCCGTTGCAATTGCTGACTGCGCGTCTTCCCGCCAGAATTCCACAGCAGCGTAGTAGCCTTCCCAGACACAACCGTTGCATCCGCGACCGCAGCAGGTGGTGGGTTCCGGTGGCAGTGTCCGCAATACCAGGCCCAGTGTTGTGGCTCTGTCTTGCAAAGCGGCCAACGCGGACTTCACCGCTTCCGGTGGTAATGGCTCCTGGACTGATGTCATCTGGAGATTTTAGGAGGTAGCCCCCGTCAACATTGCACAGATAGCTATGGAAACCATAGCAAACTGCAGCACAATCGGGAAAATATCACGAAAACAGTGCACATGAACTATCTGCTCATCAAACAGCTGCACATCACCTGCGCCGTTATCAGCGGCAGCTTATTTGTGTTGCGCGGCATGTGGATGCTTCTAAGGCCGGAGCTTCTGCAGCACCGCTGGGTCCGTGTGGTTCCCCATGTGGTGGATACCCTGCTGCTGGGCAGCGCGTTGACCATGGTGGCCCTGAGTGGGCAATTCCCCTTTGTGTTGCCCTGGCTCACTGCGAAAGTAGTAGCCCTGCTGGTGTATATCGTGCTGGGGGCGGTCGCGCTCAAACGCGGCAAGACGCGCGCTGTGCGTAGCCTGGCGCTGGTGGGCGCCATCCTGGTTTTTGGCTACATCGTTGCGGTGGCCCTGACGCGGCTGGTGGTGCCGCTGTCCTGGTAAATCCCATTTGCACCTAGGACGCATCTGGAAGACCTTGTCGGCGGCGGGTCTGTTGCACCATCCACGGCCATCTGCGATAGTGCAGACCACAGCAGCACTTCAAGGAACAGGCCTCCATGCTGAAGTACCCCGCGGTTGTCCGTCGTCTGTCGCTGCGTCGTGACCTGATGCTGCTGGTGCTTGTCTGTGTGCTGCCCGTGACCTTCGTCAGTGCATTGGTAACGTATTTTTCCTATTTACAGCAGCGTGAAAGCGTCGAGCAGCAGACGGAACTGATCGCCCGTGCTGTCCTTGCGGATCTAGAGCGCGAAATTTTCACCATCGAGTCAGGCCTGAAGGTGCTGGCGACTTCGAACGAACTTTCTACCGGAGATTTGCGGGCATTTCACCAGCGTGCCCGGGATGCGCTTCGGTCCGGTGCAGTGCACAACTACATTCTTACCGACCCACAGGGGCGCCAGGTGGTCAACACGCTGCTTCCCTATGGCACACCGCTGCCGACCAGTGGTACGCCGGTCGCTCTGGGTCGTGTGTTCGATGACCGCGCAACCGTTCTTACCGACATGTTCATGGCGCCAGTTGCAAAGAAACTGGGTATCGCGATGGGGGTGCCTGTCGGTGATGCTGATAAGGTGATCTTCAGTCTGAACGTCGGTGTGGATCCTGTACGTATTCAGGCACTGATCAGCGCGCTTGCACTTCCAGAGGGATGGCTCGTCGCCGTTATCGATGGCTCGGGTACCATCATCGGGCGCTCGCGCGATGCGGAGCGCTTTGTCGGACAAAAAGCGGTCCCTGAAATCGTGGACGTACTGGCGAAAGGCGGGCAGGGACGCATCGAGTCGGTCACCAAGGAGGGCGTTCCCGTGGTTACCGCCTATGTGACTTCCGCATCATGGAAGTGGGGTGTTGTTGTTGGCGTTCCCAAGAATGTGCTTTCACGTGACGTCATGACCCAGTTCGCCAGTGTGCTGGTTGCCATGCTGGCTGTTCTGGGGGTGGGCTTGTGGCTGGCCCGTACTATTTCTACACGGGTACTGTCTTCAGTGCGTGAACTCAATGATGCTGCCATTTCCCTGGGCAAAGGTGAGCGGGTGTACTTGCCTGCCATGCAGCTGCAGGAGGCGGAGGCCGTAGGCAAAGCGATCGAGCAGGCTGCCCTCTCCATGCAAAAAGTCAAGTTTCTGGCGCAACACGACACCCTGACCGAACTCCCCAACCGCCTCTTGTTTGAAGAAGTGGCGCACCATAACCTTGCCTTTGCGCAGCGCAGGGGCCAGACGCTTGCCGTTCTGGCGGTTGACCTGGACGGATTCAAGGGTGTGAACGACAACCTCGGACACAGTGCGGGGGACGATGTTCTGCGTATGGTGGCCCAGCGCATCGCGCACACTATCCGCGGATCGGACATTGTTGCCCGGATGGGCGGTGATGAGTTTCTCATCATGCTCACCGATGTAGACCGCGAAAGTGCCATCGAAACCGCCGAACGCATTGTCGCAGTGCTATCTGAATCATATCCCGGCGTGGAGTTGCCGGTTTCGGCCAGCGTGGGTGTTGCTCTGTATCCACTGTGCGGAAGCAACCTGACGGAACTGAGCGCCGCCGCAGACCGGGCCTTGTACCGCGCCAAGCAGGAAGGCAAGCGTCGAGCGGTACTGGCCGAGCCGGGCAAGAGTTGATCAGGGCTTGGTGGCCCGCAGCCCCTGCACGAGTGCACCCAGTGCGATGCCACCCAACGCCCACAGCAGGTCCCAGTTGCCAGTGCCCAGGCCTGCTATGGCCGGACCCGGGCACACGCCACACAGTCCCCAGCCGATGCCGAAAATGGCTGCACCCTTGGCCGTATCGCGGTTCCAGGCGCTGGGGTGTGCGTGGAAGTGGTCGTCGAACACCGGGTGCTGCATTAGACGGGGAGCCAGCTTGTAGGCGATCAACACCACGGCGACGGCTCCACCCATCACCAGCATCAGGCCAAAGTCCTGAAAGCGCAGAAAGCTCAAAACCACTTCAGGCTGGATCATGGTCGCATAGGACAGGCCAAAGCCGAACAGGACGCCGGCTGCCAGCGTGGATAGCATCCGTGCGGCGCTCATGCCAGCCACCTTGCCGCTATATTGGCGGTCAGAAACGCGGTGGCCATGAAGGTCAACACCGCCATCAGCGAGGGCAATTGCATTGAACCCAGGCCGCAGATGCCGTGGCCGGACGTACAGCCATTTCCCAGCCGGGCACCATAGCCCACGAAGAATCCCCCAACTAGCAGTTGCCATACCGGAACGGCCGTCGCCTGGCTGGCTCCACCCGCAAAACCCATCCACCAGATAAACGCACCCAGAATCAGCCCTGCTGCGTACACCAGCCGCCAGTTGCGTGAATCCACAAACCGCGCCTGCTGGAAAAAGGGGCGCTGCACCACGTAAGACCAGGTGCTGGAAAACACCGTGCTCATGCCTCCGATGCGGCCAGTCAGAACAAACAGAAGGGCAGTGCCGGTGCCAACGAGCAGGCCGCCCAGAAAATAGTGCTGCCAACCCAGGGGAAAAAGGGAAAGGGTGAGATTCATGAGGTCAGATTATCCGTGGGCGCGGCGAAACACCAGCATCAGATTGTTCGCGGGCATTTCGTGGCGGGCCAGCATCTGTAACCCGGCAGCATTCGCCTCTCGTTCCACATCCTCGCGGCGCCGTATGCCCCAGCTGGGATCGTGTGCGCGCAGACTCTGGTCAAACGCCACATTGCTGGGCGTTGGGGGTACGCCATCTTCAAAATACGGACCGTAGGTCACCAGCAGGCCGTGCGGCTGCAAAAGCCGGGCGCTGCCCTGCATCAGCGCGGCGCAACTGGCCCAGGGTGCGATGTGCAGCATGTTGATGCACAGCACCAGGTCGAACGTCTCTTCCTGCAATGGCCAGGGTTGAGCCAGCACATCCAGCTCGACAGCGGCATGGATGTTGGCAAGGTCCGACTCATTGGCGCGCACTTCAATGTTGTAGAGCGCGCCACGGTGCATGTCCGTGGGCTGCCAGGTCCAATGCGGCAGATTCTGGGCAAACCAGACCACATGCTGGCCGGTGCCGGAGGCAATCTCCAGTGCGCTGCCTTGCTCTGGCAGGTAGGTACG
>CAUJJV010000222.1 GCA_963205375.1 Pseudomonadota bacterium | reverse complement strand
GCGTTTCCGCAAGGACGGTGATCTGGAGGACTACCTGGTCCTGCCGTTTCTGCTGCGGGCAGCTGTGGTATCGCGCATCAAGATCATGAGCCGGCTCGACATTTCGGAGCGGCGTCGGCCCCAGGATGGAAAGATCAATTTCCATGATTTTGCCGATATCAAGCTCGAATTGCGTGTGGCCATCCTGCCCACGCACGACAACCTGGAAGATGTGGTCATGCGCTTGCTGGCCACGTCCAAGCCGATTCCGCTACAGCAACTGGGCTTCTCGGCACGCGATGACAAGATCATCAAGCGGCTGACCGAGCGGCAGTTCGGCTTGATCCTGGCCTGTGGTCCGACCGGTTCGGGCAAGACCACCACCCTGCACTCGCTGCTGGCACATATCAATACCGATAGCCGCAAAATCTGGACGGCGGAAGACCCGATTGAAATCACCCAGAAAGGCTTGCGCCAGCTGCAGGTCAATCCCAAGATCGGGGTGACCTTTGCGTCCGCCATGCGCGCGTTCCTGCGCGCGGACCCGGACGTCATCATGATCGGCGAAGTCCGGGACGAGGAAACCGCCAGTGTGTGTATTGAAGCGTCGCTGACCGGGCACCTGGTGCTGTCCACGCTGCACACCAACAGCGCGGCCGAGAGCGTGATCCGCCTGCTGGACCTCGGGATGGACCCGATGAACTTCGGCGACTCCCTTATCGGCATCGTGGCCCAGCGTCTGGTGCGTGCGCTGTGCAAGCACTGTGCGGTGCCGAAGGTGCTGACCGGAGCCGAGCTGGAAGCCCTGGCACAGGAGTACATGGAAGGCACCAGCCTGAAGATGGAAGAGGCCAGCCAGCGCCTGCTGGAAGCGGCGGCGCTGGCTTCGGGCGACCGCGAAGCGCCCGTGCGCATGTACCACCCGGTCGGGTGCGAGCGTTGCGGCGGGCGGGGCTACAAGGGCCGTATGGGCATCTACGAGCTGCTCGAAAACACGGGTGGCATGAAGCAGAAGATCCAGTCGCGCGCGGCCACGTCGGACATCTTCCAGGAGGCTACCCGGGCCGGCATGCGCACCCTGCGCCAGGATGCGATTGAAAAAGTCCTGGCGGGGTACATCGATCTGGCGCAATCCCGCCTGGTCTAGACCAGGCGCTCAGGCGGCCAGCGCGCGTTCGATATCCCCGGCCAGGCTCTTGGGTGTGTCGGTGGGGGCGTAGCGTTTCAACACGGATCCGTCCTTGCCGATCAGGAACTTGGTGAAGTTCCATTTGATGGCCTTGCTGCCCAGTAGCCCGGGGGCTTCCTTGGTCAGGTACTGGTACAGCGGGTGGGCGCCGGAGCCGTTGACATCGATCTTGGCCATCATGGGAAAGCTCACCCCATAGTTCAGCTGGCAGAATTCCGCGATTTCGTCGTTGCTGCCCTTGTCCTGCGAACCAAACTGGTTGCACGGAAACCCGAGCACCACCAGACCCTTGTCACCATAGGCTTTGTGCAACTCTTCCAGTCCGGCAAATTGCGGCGTGAATCCGCAGGCACTTGCGGTGTTGACGATCAACATGGCCTTGCCCTGGTATTGCTTCAAGGGGACGGATGTGCCGCTGATCTGCAGGGCTTCGAAGTCGTAAATGGATGGCATGGTGGGCTGGTTCATGGAAGGAGTGGCGGACGATAGCACCGATCAATACCACTTGCAGCGGTAGGACTAGGCGCTAGCCGTGGGTGCTCCTGGGCGACGTGTGCAGGGCGCTCAGAATCGCCGCGGCCAGAATCATGGCGCCACCCAGCAGGATGCGCGGAGTCACGGTGGATGCTCCCAGCAGGACTGCCGATGTGCTGGCGAAGACCACTTCAGACAGCATGATGATCGAGGTCGCGTTGGCACTCAGGCGTGCGGCACCGTACTGCAGCCCCAGGTTGCCCGCAAGAATCAGCAGACTCAATCCGCTCACCCACAGCAGCCACTCCGTGTGAACACCGGGCAGGGATGGAACGATCCCCAGGCTGAGTCCAAGCAGCGCAGTACCCAAAGTCATCGCCGCACTTCCACCAAACATCGCGAACATGGTTGCAGACTGAGGCGTATGGTTGAACTTGCGCAGGAAGATGTTGGTCAGTGCGAAGGCCGCGCCACCCATCAGCGCCAGCCAGTCTGGCAGGGACTCCGGCCAGGGCCAGGCCACCTCCGGCGTCTTGAGCACGACGATGACGCCCGCCAGCGCAAGGGCCAGCCGGAACATCGAAGCCCGATGGGGCCGTTCGCCCAGGAGAGGCCAGGCCAGCAGGACCACCCAGCCCGGCATCAGGTAGAACAACAGGACCACACGGACAACATCGCCCTGCGTTACGGCCCAGTTAAAACCCACATTGGTCAGTCCGGCGGCAAGTGCCAGAAGCCACAGGCCCGGAAAGCGCAGCATGCCGCGCCAGGCATCGGGTTGGGCAAGCAGCAAAAACACGAGGGCAACCAGGTACACCATGGCCGTAGCCCACAGCGGGTGCACGCCCAGATCCTCCAGTTGCCGAAAAGGCCACCAGGAAACCCCCCAGGCAAAGGCGTTGACGGTCAGGGCCAGGGCGGCCCTGACATTACCCATGCACGTTGTCGCTGCGCGCTATTTCCAGCAGATTCTCGAGTTCGACTGTGTGATTGCGGCAGTTGCGCTCATGCCAGCGCTTGATGAGCCACATGACACCGGCAATGACCACGCCAAATGCCGTGATGGCGCCAAAGGTGGGCATGCCCAGTCCGGTAGACAGGCTGTAGGCGGCGCCCAGGAGCAGAATGCAAGCCTGCTCATTGAAATTTTGTACTGCAATGGAACGTCCGGCACCCATCAGGTTGTGTCCACGGTGCTGGAGCAAGGCGTTCATTGGCACCACCAGAAAGCC
>CAUJJV010000221.1 GCA_963205375.1 Pseudomonadota bacterium | reverse complement strand
TGGGATAGAACGGCGCAATCTCCTCGCACAGGGCTGACCACGGTACCAGCGCCTCCATGGTTTTGAGGAATTCGTCGCGCCTTGTGGGTTTGCGGTGTTGCTCGAAGCCTGACTGGGCGTCGGCGGCCATGGCTAGCGTTTATTGCTTCATGGCCCCGTAATCTACCCGCGTTACAGCTACGCAGGGGACTTATTCAGCATTGCCTTAAGCCACCCGGCACTGCAGCTTGGTTGCCATCATCGCCGTGGGCTAGCCGCCCGTCATAATCGCCTGCGAAGAGCCAAAATTCATTGGCTCCAGGGACTCCCGATTCATGCTCGACGACATCAAAAAAACACTTTGGGCCACCGCAGACAAGCTGCGCGCCAACATGGACGCCGCCGAATACAAGCACCTGGTGCTCGGCCTTATCTTCGTCAAATACATATCGGACACCTTCGCCGCCCGCCGCGCCGAATTGACCACACGGCTCACCAACCCGGCAGACGACTACTTTTTTGCCAACGCCACCCCCGCCGACCTGGCACAAGAGCTGGAAGACCGCGACTACTACACCGAAGTCAACGCCTTCTGGGTGCCCGAGTCCGCCCGCTGGGAGGCGCTGCGCAGTGCCGCCAAGCAAAGCGACATTGGCAAGCGCATTGACGACGCACTCACCGTCATCGAGGCTGAGAACCCCAAGCTCAAAGGCATCTTGGACAAACGCTACGCCCGTGCCCAGTTGCCCGACGGCAAGCTGGGTGAGCTGGTCGATTTGGTGTCCACCATAGGCTTTGGCGACAACCCATCCACGGCTCGTGATGTGCTGGGCCAAGTCTACGAATACTTTCTGGGCATGTTCGCCAGCGCCGAGGGCAAGCGCGGCGGGCAGTTTTACACCCCGGCCAGCATCGTCAAAACACTGGTGGCGATCCTCAGCCCCCACAGCGGCCAGGTGTATGACCCCTGCTGCGGCTCGGGCGGCATGTTTGTGCAGAGCGAAAAGTTTATCGAAGCACACGGCGGCAAGATTGGCGATGTGTCCATCTACGGCCAAGAGGCCAACCCCACCACCTGGCGGCTGGCAGCCATGAACCTGGCCATTCGCGGCATCGACTTCAACCTGGGCCGCGAACCCGGCGACACCTTCATCCGTAACCAGCACCCCGACCTGCGGGCCGACTTCATCCTGGCCAACCCACCCTTCAACATCAGCGACTGGTGGCACGGCAGCTTGACCGGCGATGCCCGCTGGGTCTATGGCGATCCACCGCAAGGCAATGCCAACTATGCTTGGCTGCAGCACATGCTGCACCACCTCAAGCCCACAGGCCGCGCAGGCATCGTGCTAGCCAATGGTTCCATGAGCAGCAGCCAAAACAGCGAGGGCACCATCCGCGCCGCCATGGTGGACGCCGATGTGGTGGAGGTGATGGTGGCCCTGCCCGGCCAACTATTCTTCAACACCCAGATACCGGCCTGCCTGTGGTTTTTGGTCAAGCAAAAGACGCACCGCAAGGGCCAAGTACTGTTCATCGACGCCCGCAAACAAGCCACCATGATCAGCCGGGTGCAGAGTGAGTTGACCGATGCGGTGATTGAACGCATTGCCGCCACGGTGGCGGCGTGGCGTGGTGAGCCGGATGCTGGCGGTGCCGCCCTGGGTGCTGATAATCACTCTGAAAATGATAGCTGCTCCCGCATGGAATACGCGGATATTCCCGGTTTTTGCCGATCCGTCCCACTGGCCGAAATCGCCCAGCACGGCCACGTCCTCACCCCCGGCCGCTACGTTGGCGCGGAAGAAGTGGAAGACAACGACGAAGACTTTGCCACCAAGATGCAGCAGCTCACCGAGAAGCTGGGTGAGCAGATGGCCAAGGGCGCGGAGCTGGACCAGTTGATACGCGCCAAGCTGGGAGGGTTGGGGTATGAGTTCTGAAGTGACGATCCACACAGCAGAATGCCGCCAATGGCTGGGTGAGTTAAAAACCCGTTTTCGCCAGGTTCAGCTCAAGGCCGCCGTGGCGGTCAACACCGCCATGCTCCAGTTCTATTGGGAGTTGGGGGCGGACATGGTGGCCAAACAAGCGCAATTTGCATGGGGCAGCGGCTTTTTGACCCAGCTCAGCGCCGATTTGATGCGCGAATTTCCGGATACAAGGGGCTTTTCCAAACGCAATTTGGAACTGGTTCGACAGTGGCACCTGTTTTGGCTTGGTGCCCCAATTGGGCAGCAGCCTGTTGCCCAATTTGCGAAACAGCCTGTTTCGCAAATTCTGTCCATCCCCTGGGGCCACAACCTGGCCATTCTGGCCAAGTGCAAGCAGCATGATGAAGCGCTGTATTACGCCCAAGCCACGCAAACCTATGGCTGGAGCCGCAGCGTGCTGGTGCACCAAATCGAGAGCGGCCTGTGGCAGCGCGAAGGCAAAGCCATCACCAACTTTGAGCAAACGCTGCCCGCCGCTCAGTCGGACCTGGCCACCCAAATCCTCAAAGACCCGTACAAGTTTGATTTTTTATCGCTCAGCAAAGAGCACACCGAGCGCGAACTGGAAACGGACCTGATCGCCCACATCACCCAATTTCTGCTGGAGCTGGGCGCAGGCTTTGCCTACATTGGGCGCCAAGTGCCGCTGCAAGTGGGAGAGCGCGAATTCTTTTTGGACCTGCTTTTCTATCACACCCGCCTGCATTGCCATGTGGTGGTGGAGCTGAAAACCGTGGACTTTGAACCCGAGTTTGCGGGCAAGCTCAACTTCTACATCAAGGCCGTGGACGAACAGCTGCGCGGTGAGGGCGACCAACCCACCATCGGTCTGCTGCTGTGCAAAAGCAAAGACCGACTGGTGGCCGAATACGCGCTCAGCGACATTCAAAAACCCATGGGCCTGTCGACCTACACCCTGAGCCACACCCTGCCCGAAGCCCTGCGCGACAAGCTGCCCAGCATTGAGGCGATTGAGCGGGAGTTGGGGTTGGACGGAGCCACGCCATGACCGACAACCTGGATCAACTCGCCGGGCACATGGTGGCCCTGTTCCGCCAGGCAGTGCCACTCGCCAACGCTGAGGTGGATGCCATCATCTTTAAGATACGCGAACAAGGAGAAACACAATGGGCCTGAATGTCGAACACCTGTTGCGCACTGCCGCCACGTTAGAACAAGCCATGCTCGCGTTGGGTAAAACACCAAGCGCGGATGAAGTCATCTACGACCTGTACCGCAACGCTGCGATAAAAAGTTTTGAGTTGTCGCTGGAAACTGCCGGAAAGCTTCTGCGCAAAGCGCTCAAAGCCTTTGGCGGGAACCCGCGCAGTGTCGATAGCCTGGTCTTTAATGACGTGCTGCGCCACAGCGGCAAACACGCCGTATTGGATCAAGCAGAGGTGGAGCGTTGGTTGGCCTACCGTGCCAACCGCAACAACACCGCCCACGACTACGGTGTGGGCTTTGCCAACGACACACTCACCCTGCTCCCCGCATACCTGGTAGATGTGCGTGCCTTGGCCGAAAAATTGCAGAAAGTATTTGATGCCGCAGCGTGAACTCAGCACGCTGCAACTAGCCCCACAGCATCTACAGCTTTTGCAAGCCCTGCTGCACACCCATGTACCTGAGGCGCAGGTGTGGGCTTACGGCAGCCGTGTCACCGGTGGTGCCCACGAAGGCAGCGACTTGGATTTGGTGCTGCGCAACCCGGCAGACCTGGAACACGAGTTAGCCAACTGGTTCGAGCTGAAAGAAGCACTGCAAGACAGCCAATTACCCCTGTTGGTAGAGCTGCACCTGTGGTCGCATCTGCCGAAAACCTTTCACCCCAACATTGAAGCCGCTTATGTAGAGCTGCAAGCTGGGAGGCTTGACCTGCCAGAAACGGATGGAACCTCCCCATGACCGACAACCTGGACCAACTCGCCGGGCACATGGTGGCCCTGTTCCGCCAAGCTGTGCCACTCGCCAACGCGGAAGTGGATGCCATCATCCAAAGCGGCGAGCGGGGCAGCCAGCGCATTGAGCACCAGCTTGACGACATGCTCAGCCTTTGCTGCGACCCGGACATGCTGGTGGTCTACAAGCGGCTGTGCCGGTATTACGACGGCATCGATCCGGTGGCTGCGGCGGGGTACGTGCAGGCGGTTCGGGAGATGTGGGATATGCCGGATGAGATGGTGTTGGGGGGTGGGGTATGAGTGCGGAGATTCGGCCAACCCTACTTGGCGATCTGCTTGAGATTACGTCAAGTAAACGAATTCACATGGCGGATTACGTTCCGTCTGGAATACCCTTCTACAGGAGCAAAGAGGTCATTGAGAGAGCCAAGGGCAACAACATCTCTACCGAACTTTTTATCTCCCATAAACAGTTTGACCTCATAAAGCAAAAGTTCGGTAGCCCGCGAGACGGTGACATTCTCCTGACCTCGGTCGGCACACTTGGCGTTCCGTATGTCGTGCGCGGCGATGGGGATTTCTATTTCAAAGATGGAAATCTCACGTGGATGCGGAATTTCTCGAAAGAAATCAGTCCGCAATTCCTTTACTACTGGCTCACTTCGCCGCAGATTCAACAAAAGCTGGACGAGGTGTCAATTGGGTCAACCCAAAAGGCACTAACAATTTCCGCACTCAAGGCACTTCAAATTCCACTACCCACGCGGGCGACTCAAGATGGAATTGTCGAAATCTTAGGTGCAATTTCCGACCGCATCACCCTCCTGCGCGAAACCAATGCCACGCTCGAAGCCATCGCCCAGGCGCTGTTCAAGTCGTGGTTTGTCGATTTCGACCCCGTGCGCGCCAAGCTGGAAGGCCGCGCCCCCGAAGGCATGGACGAGGCCACAGCGGCGCTGTTTCCCGACTGCCTTGAGGAATCTGAGTTGGGCTTGGTCCCGAAGGGGTGGCGGGTTGCGACACTGGCAGATACGTTTGACATCAACCCCACGCGAAAACTCTCGAAGGGGGCGATGGCGTCGTATCTGGACATGGCCAGCTTGGCAACGAGCGGCCATTGCGTGGAAGCACCAATAGACCGAGAAGTGGGTTCCGGCGCAAAGTTCCAAAACGGCGACACGTTATTGGCTCGCATTACGCCCTGCTTAGAAAATGGCAAGTCCGCCTTTGTTGACTTCCTTGCCGAAGGTGAGATTGGTTGGGGCTCAACAGAGTTTCTTGTTCTTCGTCCCAAAGCGCCATTGCCGCAGTACCTTGGTTATTTGTTGTGTCGTCATCCGGCGTTCAGGGAGTACGCAATCCAGAGCATGTCGGGCACCAGTGGTCGCCAACGAATACAAAACGATGTGCTCGGGCGGTACTTGCTTGCAGTCCCCGACGTTGAAATCGCGGTCGTCTTTGCCGATGTGATTGGGCCAATTCAAAGAAGCATTGCAGCCAATCATCAATCTGCTCAAACCCTGTCTACCCTCCGCGACACCCTGCTCCCGCGCCTGATCTCGGGCCAGTTGCGGCTGCCGGAGGCCCAATCTCAACTGGAGGATGCCCTTTCATGAAACACCCGCTTGGCAAACTGGAGCGCATTCCGCTGCGCAAGGCATGGGCGCATGAGGCGGGAGAGTTCACCCCATGGCTGGCGCAGGCTAACAACCTGACGCTGCTGGCCGAGTCGCTGGGGCTGGGTGAGTTGGAGCTGGTGGGCACGGAGCATCCGGTGGGCGACTTCAAGGTGGACATTCTGTGCACCGACGATGGTGGCAAGGTCATCATCGAAAACCAGTTGGAGAAGACCAACCACACCCACTTGGGACAGATCTTGACCTATGCGGCGGGTGTGGGCGCGCGCAAGGTGGTGTGGCTGGCCGAGTCTTTTCGTACAGAGCATGTGGCTGCCCTGGAGTTTTTGAACCAGCACACCACCGATGAGCTGGACTTTTTTGCGGTGGAGATTGAGTTGTGGCGCATTGGCGACTCGCCCATGGCGCCGAGCTTCAATGTGGTGGTCAAACCCAATGACTGGGCCAAAACGGGCCAGCAGAATGCGAAGGCGGCCGCCACCACGACGCCTACCAAGCAGCGCCAGCTGAAGTTTTGGACGGGGTGGCAAAGCTGGTTGCAGGCCAAGGGCTCTGCGCTGCGCCCGCAAAAGCCGCTGCCACAGCATTGGACCAATATTGCATTGGGCCGCTCGGGTATCCACTTGGCTGCAACCCTCAACTCACGGGAGAGTCGCGTGGGCATAGAGGTTTATATCGATCACGACAATTCCAAGGCGATGTTCAAGCAGTTGCAGGTGCACCAGGTGGCGATCGACACGGCCTTGGATGCCAAGCTGGATTGGATGGAGCTGCCCGATGGGCACGCTTGCCGCATATTGCAAGTGCGCGCCGACTCCCCGCTGGACGATGAGGCCCAATGGCCGAGCTACTATGCCTGGTTGGAGCAGGCTGCGCTGCGCATGTCGGACGTGTTTCGCCCCTTGGTGAAGGAGCTGAACTGAAATGACCTCGGCATTGCAAGGTACGCAGGTACTATGCTTTTGATAGCTGCTTGCGCATATTCCACGAGGGCTGGAGGTCATTTTGATGCGCATCGATGACCTGCTAACGTTTTTGGCGCGACATGGCGCGCAGCCTCGCTACCGCGTGCTCCCGGCACAGCTTGTGGTTTACTCTCGAACGTAACCGGTTTTATTGAAGAAAGAAGGCCCGAATGGCCACGCTAGGACGTCTGCAACACATCAAGCTCAAGGGATTTCGCTCTATCCGTGAATTGGATCTGGAGTTGTCGCCGCTGAACATATTGATTGGCGCGAATGGCGCGGGAAAATCCAACTTCATAAGTTTTTTCAAGTTCATGAACAAGCTGCTGGAAAAGGACTTGCAGTTGCATGTGCGCACCCAGTTGAACGGGGCTGACCGTACTTTGTTTTTTGGACGGAAGACGACGGAGAGGCTCTGGATGGACTTGCATTTCAGTCCCAACGGTTACCGGGCTGAACTAGTGCCAACGACGGACGACACTTTGGTTTTCTCCAAAGAGTACGGGCTGTTTTATGGCGATGAATACGGCTACCACGGTGGCACCCAAATGCATAGCCTCGCCAAGGCTGGGGCGTTGGAATCGGCTTTGCCCAAAGCGGGTAAAGCAACCGCAGCAACCAACGTTGCACGCTACCTGCAAGACTGGAGGGTTTATCACTTTCACGACACCAGTGATACCGCCAAGGTAAAGACGGCATACAGCGTCCATGCCAATGACCGCCTGATGGCGCAAGGCGACAACTTGGCGGCATTCTTGTACGGTATCAGGGAGACCGATGCGTTCGCCCGTATCGTGCGCACCATTCAGCGGGTGGCGCCTTACTTTCAAGACTTTGTTTTTCAGATCGAAGCGAATGACATGATTCGCTTGCGCTGGAAGCACAAGGGCAGCGAAGATTATTTCGATGCCACCATGTTGTCGGATGGCACTTTGCGTTTCATTTGCTTGGCAACGTTGCTACTTCAGCCCAATTTGCCGACCATTATTCTGCTGGACGAGCCTGAGTTGGGTTTGCACCCGTTTGCCATGCAGCTATTGGCTGCGTTGATGCGGTCTGCCAGCGAAAAGACCCAAATCATTGCGTCCACGCAATCAGTCACGCTTGCTAACCAGTTTGGCTGGCAAGACATGGTGGTTGTAGACCAGATCGAGAATGCTTCTGTGTTTCGCCGACTCGATGAAGCCGAGGTGGCGGAGTGGCTCAAGACCTATAAGCTGGGTGATGTGTGGGAGATGAATGTGCTGGGAGGGACACCTGAATGACCCGCCTCGGCATCAGCGTAGAGGGCGCTACGGAGCGGGAGTTTGTGAGCCGTGTTTTGCGTCCGCACTTGGAAGCAGCTGGTGTAACAGTGACTGCCATTGACCTGCGCGGAAATGTCAGCTTGGACAAAGTACGCGGAGTACTACCTGCCTTGTTGGGTAGTTTCGACCGTGTATCCACTTTCTATGATTTTTATGGGTTCAAGGGGCGCGATGCGCGAAACATTGATCAGCTAGAAGCCGCCATTGCTGAATTGGTGGATGTACAGCGGCGTGCACGGCTGATTCCATACATACAGAGTTATGAGTTTGAAGCTTTGCTTTTTGGGGTGCCTCAGCAGGCGGTTGACCTCATGGGCGGTTCTGCTGCGCAACTAGCGGAAATGCAGTTGGCTGTACGCCAAGCGGGCTCACCTGAACGGGTGAACGACAGCTTCGAAACAAGCCCTTCGCATCGGATGAAAGAGTACTTTGCCGGGTACGACAAAAAATTGCATGGTCCTGAAATTGTGGCGTTGGCTGGGCTGGTCAGCATTCGCAAAGAATGCCCACGCTTTGACGCATGGGTAACAAAGCTGGAGCAACTGGCATAGCCAAGCTTCAGTTAACTACTATGCTTTTGATAGCTGCTTGTGCATATTCCACGGTGGCTAGAGGCCGATTTGATGCTCAAATAGGCAGGCGAACTAGGTAGTTGGCGCCGAACATTCAAGTACTTTGATATGTATAAAAAACCTTTGTTTTTATACATATCAAGGATAATATGTCGATAGAGATTGATTTTTTAAACATATCAAGCGAGACATCTGGAATGCCATTTGACCGCAGCCAGCCCTGTAACGACCTGCCCTTGTTGCCACCCGGCGTTGAACTGGAGACCAAAGCGGTCTTGAAACAAGCCATTGCGGCCAACCGTGTGCTGGCCAATCTGCGGGGGCTGGCGGCGCAGATTCCCAACCAGGGTGTGTTGATCAGCAGCATCGTGTTGCAGGAAGCGCGCTTGTCGTCCGAGATTGAAAACATCGTGACGACCGACGACGAGTTGTACCGCGCGGATGCCGATGGCGATGGCAAAGCCGACCCGCACACCAAAGAGGTGCTGCGTTACCGCGAGGCTCTGAACCATGGCTTCAGGGCGCTCAAAGATCGCCCCTTGAGCACCAATCTGTTCGTCGAGATTGTGCGCATCATCAAGCAGAGCGACTTGGATGTGCGCGCCATTCCCGGGGTGGTTTTGAAGAACGATGCGGGTGATGTGGTGTACACGCCGCCTGCCGGTGATGCGGTCATACGCGACAAGTTATCCAACCTGGAGAAGTTCATCCATGCGGACGATGACATTGACCCGCTGATCAAGATGGCGGTGATGCATTACCAGTTTGAGGCGATTCACCCGTTCCCCGACGGCAATGGCCGCACCGGGCGTATCTTGAACTTGCTGTATCTGGTGGACAAGGGCTTGCTGGACATTCCCGTGCTGTTTTTGTCGCGCTACATCATTGCCAACAAAGCGGGTTACTACGAGGGCTTGCGCGGAGTGACCGAGCAACACAACTGGGAAAACTGGCTGCTCTATATGTTGCGTGCGGTAGAGAGCACCGCGCAGCAAACGTTTGACCAGGTAAACCGCATTCGCACGGTGATGGAGCAGGTGCGTGAGAAGGTGCAGCGCGAAGCGCCCGGCGTGTACAGCAAAGACCTGATTGAGGTGATCTTTCGGCAGCCCTATACCAAGATTCAGTTCGTGGTGGACGCAGGCATTGCCAAGCGGCAAACGGCGTCGACCTACCTACAGGCGCTGGCGGGCTTGGGGGTGCTGCGGGAGAGCAAGCAGGGGCGCGAGAAGTACTACATCAACGATGCGCTGTTCGCTGAGTTGGTGGCATAAGCATAGGGTGACGCAATCGACATATGTTGAAAACGTGTCGATATTTAATTGAAATTTAAACGCGTTGTTTAAACATGTCGATTTGAACGACAGATCCAATACGACAAAGATGGCTTGCCAGGGAGGCAAATGACCGAAGACCAACTCGAACAAGAGGCCTTGGGCTGGCTCACAGATGTAGGCTATGCCCATCACTTTGGCCCGGACATCGCTTACGACGGAGTTGATCCGCAGCGAAGCGATTACCGGCAAGTGGTCTTAGCGGGCCGCCTGCGAAAAGCCATTGCACGGTTGAACCCGTCTGTTCCCCAGGCTGCCCGCGAAGACGCGCTGCAGCAGGTGATGGATTTGGGCATCCCCGCGTTGCTGTCTGCCAACCGTGCGTTTCACAAGCTGTTGGTCGGCGGTGTTCCCGTACAGTACCAGCAAGACGGGGATACCCGTGGCGACTTTGTGCGCTTGATCGACTGGGCAGATGCGCCGCGCAACGAGTACTGGGCGGTCAACCAGTTCAGCATCAAGGGGCCACACCACACGCGCCGCCCTGACATTGTTCTGTTCATCAACGGGCTGCCGCTGGTGTTGGTTGAGCTGAAGAACCCGGCTGACCTGAACGCCGATGTGTGGAAGGCCTACGACCAGATACAGACCTACAAAGAGCAGATTCCCGATGTGTTCCAGACCAACGAGGTGCTGGTCATCTCGGACGGCACCGATGCACTGCTAGGCTCCCTGTCGGCAGACCCCGAGCGCTTCATGGCCTGGCGTACGATTGATGGCGACGCGGTAGACCCGCTGGGCCAGTTCAACGAACTGCAAACGCTGGTGCGCGGTGTGCTGGCGCCCAAGTATTTGCTGGACTACCTGCGCTACTTTGTGCTGTTTGAGGACGATGGCACGCTGGTGAAGAAGATTGCGGGCTACCACCAGTTTCACGCGGTGCGCGCGGCCATCACGCAGGTGGTGGTGGCATCCCGGCCCGGCGGCTCCCACAAGGGCGGTGTGGTGTGGCACACCCAGGGCAGCGGGAAGAGCATCACCATGACTTGCTTTGCCGCGCGGGTGATGCAAGAGGCCGCTATGGAGAACCCGACCATTGTGGTCATCACCGATCGCAACGACTTGGATGGACAGCTCTTTGGTGTGTTCAGCCTAGCGCAAGACCTGCTGCGCGAGCAGCCGGTGCAGGCTACTACGCGGCAGGAGTTGCGCGCGTTGCTGTCCAATCGGCCATCGGGCGGCATTGTGTTCGCCACCATCCAGAAGTTCATGCCCGGGGAAGATGAAGACAGCTTTCCGATGCTTTCGGACCGTCACAACATTGTGGTGATCGCCGATGAAGCGCACCGCACGCAATATGGATTTGAGGCCAAACTTAAAGTACGAAAAGTGCCTGCAGCCCACGCAGATATTGCGCAAGCAGCTACTAATCCGATAGCAACTGGGGATGGCACGGTGACTCCGCACCGTGCTGAGTTTGCGCCGCTGGAGTACAAAACTAGCTACGAAGTAGGCTACGCGCAGAACCTGCGCGACGCCTTGCCCCATGCGACATTCGTCGCGTTTACCGGCACGCCAGTGAGCGGTGCAGACCGCGATACCCGCGCGGTGTTTGGTGACTACATCCACGTTTATGACATGCAGCAGGCCAAGGAAGATGGTGCCACGGTCGCCATCTATTACGAGAGCCGCCTGGCCAAGCTGCGCCTGAAGGACGAAGACTTGCTCTCCATCGACGACGAGGTCGATGAGCTGGCCGAGGACGAGGAAGAGAACGCCCAAGCCCAACTCAAGAGCCGCTGGGCAGCGCTGGAAAAGGTGGTGGGGGCCAAGCCCCGCATCGAAAGTGTTGCCGCAGATCTGGTGGCGCATTTTGAGGAGCGCAACAAAACGCAGTCGGGCAAAGCCATGGTGGTGGCGATGAGCCGCGATATTTGTGTGCTGCTCTATGACGCGATCACCGCGCTGCGACCCGATTGGCACGACACCGACCCGGAGAAGGGTGCCATCAAAGTGATCATGACAGGCTCGGCATCAGACCACGCCCTGCTGCGCCCCCACATCTACAGCGCCCAGACCAAGAAGCGGCTCGAAAAGCGCTTCAAAGACCCCAAGGACCCTCTGCGCCTGGTGATCGTGCGCGACATGTGGCTGACCGGCTTTGATGCGCCTTGTGTGCACACCCTCTACGTGGACAAGCCCATGAAGGGGCACAACCTGATGCAGGCGATTGCGCGCGTGAACCGGGTGTTCAAGGGCAAGCAGGGTGGGCTGGTGGTGGACTACATCGGCATTGGCAACGAGCTCAAAGCCGCAATGAAGGAGTACACCGCCAGCAAAGGCCGCGGACGCCCCACGGTGGATGCCCACGAGGCCTATAGCGTGTTGGCGGAAAAGATGGACGTGCTGCGCGCGATGCTGCACGGCTTTGACTACAGCGGCTTTTTGACCGGCGGGCACAAGACGCTGGCAGGCGCGGCCAACCATGTGCTGGGTATCAAAGACGACAAAAAGCGATTTGCCGATGTGGCGCTGGCGATGAGCAAAGCGTTTACCTTGTGCTGCACGTTGGATGAGGCAAAAGCGGTGCGCGAAGAGGTGGCGTTTCTACAAGGCGTCAAAGTGATTTTGACCAAGCGCGATGTGGCAGCGCAGAAACGCACCGACGAAGCCCGAGAGTTGGCGATCAAGCAGATCATTGACTCGGCAGTGGTGTCAGAGAGCGTGGTGGACATTTTTGATGCCGTGGGGTTGGAGAAGCCCAATATCGGCCTGCTGGACGATGGGTTCCTCGCACAAGTGCGCAATCTGCCAGAGCGCAATCTGGCGGTGGAGTTGCTGGAGCGGCTGCTGGAGGGAGAGATCAAAAGCAAATTCGCCAGCAACATCGTGCAGGAGCGCAAATTCTCCGAGTTGCTGACCAACGTGATTGCCCGCTACCAGAACCGGTCGATTGAGACGGCCCAGGTCATGGAAGAACTGGTGGATATGGCCAAGAAGTTCCGTGAAGCCGCTGGCCGGGGTGAAGCGCTGGGCCTGAACGACGATGAGGTGCGCTTCTACGACGCGCTGGCAACCAATGAGTCTGCGGTGCGGGAACTGACCGACGAGACCCTAAAGAAAATTGCCCACGAGCTCACCGAAAACCTGCGGCAAAACATCTCAGTCGACTGGTCGGAACGCGAGAGCGTGCGTGCCAAATTGCGACTGATGGTCAAGCGCATTCTGCGCAAGTACAAATACCCGCCTGATCTGCAAGACGCAGCTGTGGAGCTGGTATTGCAGCAGGCACAGGCCTTGGGTGAAAGCTGGGGCGAGTAGCGCAGCGGCTTACTTACCCAGCTTCAAGAAATCATCCCCCTTGCCCAACTCCAGCAGCCCAGCATTCGAGTACACCTGCAGCTTGGCGCGGGTGTCGGTGATGTCCAGGTTGCGCATGGTCAGTTGGCCGATGCGGTCCAGCGGGCTGAACGGCGCGTCTTCCACCTTTTCCATGCTCAGGCGCTCGGGCGCGTAGGTCAGGTTGGGGCTTTCGGTGTTGAGCAGGCTGTAGTCGTTGCCGCGGCGCAGTTCCATGGTCACGGCGCCGGTCACGGCCTTGGCCACCCAGCGCTGGGCGGTTTCGCGCAGCATGATGGCCTGGCTGTCGAACCAGCGGCCCTGGTACAGCAAGCGGCCGAGCTTGCGGCCGTTGTCGCGGTACTGCTCGATGGTGTCTTCGTTGTGGATGCCGGTGACCAGGCGCTCGTAGGCGATGAACAGCAGCGCCAGGCCGGGGGCTTCGTAGATGCCGCGGCTCTTGGCTTCGATGATGCGGTTCTCGATCTGGTCGCTCATGCCCAGGCCGTGGCGGCCACCGATTTCGTTGGCCTTGAGGATCAGGCTCACCAGATCGGGGTAGTGGATGCCGTTCAGGGCCACGGGGCGGCCTTCTTCAAAGGTGACGCTCACCTCTTCGGCCTTGACGACGCAGTCGTCCTTCCAGAACGGCACGCCCATGATGGGGTTGACGATCTTGATGCCGCTGTTGAGGTTTTCCAGGTCCTTGGCTTCGTGCGTGGCGCCCAGCATGTTGCTGTCGGTGCTGTAGGCCTTCTCGGCGCTCATCTTGTAGCCAAAACCGTTGGCCGTCATGAAGGCGGACATTTCGGCACGGCCACCGAGTTCGTCGATGAACTGCTGGTCCAGCCAAGGCTTGTAAATCTTCAGCGCGGGGTTGGTCAGCAGGCCGTAGCGGTAAAAGCGCTCGATGTCATTGCCCTTGAAGGTGGAACCGTCGCCCCAGATGTTGACGTCGTCTTCCTTCATGGCGCTCACCAGCATGGTGCCGGTGACAGCGCGGCCCAGCGGCGTGGTGTTGAAGTAGGTTGAGCCAGCCGTGGTGATGTGGAAGGCACCGCTTTGCAGCGCGGCAATGCCTTCAGCAGCCAGCTGCGGGCGGCAGTCCACCAGGCGGGCTTTTTCGGCGCCGTATTCCATGGCCTTGCGCGGAATCTCGTCGTAGTCGCTCTCGTCGGGCTGGCCCAGGTTGGCGGTGTAGGCGTAGGGCAGGGCGCCCTTCTTCTTCATCCACAGCAGGGCTGCGCTGGTGTCCAGGCCACCGGAGAACGCGATACCGACCTTTTGGCCGACGGGAATGTTTTGCAGAATGGTTTTTGACATGAAATGTGCCCTTAGCCCGCGTGGAATGTACGCAAGCAGCTATTAAAAATGTAGCGGTTCAGTAGAGGCTGCAGCGGCAGCAGATCAACCGAAATGGCAGATGTAGTGGTACGCGGCGTGGCCCTCGGTCACGCGGATCTGGAACTTGGCGTTGCCCGGCACGCTGAATTTCTGGCCCGCGCCGCTGGTGACCCAGGTGTCGCTGCCGTCGAGCTTGTAGTCGCAGCTGCCAGCCACGCATTCCATGATTTCAGGTGCGCCAGTGTTGAAGGTCAGGGTGGCGGGCAGGATCACGCCGACGGACTTCTTGGTGCCATCGGGAAAGGTGATGCCATGGCTGACGCATTTGCCGTCAAAGTACACATTGGCTGCGGTGGTGACGGAAACGCCGTCGATTTTGGTGGTGGTCATGGTGTGCAGTGGTTTGCTGGATGAGAAAAATGGAGCCGTGCCAGCCAGCGTGCTGGCGGCAGGCGTAACCCCTGATTTTAGGGCAGTCGCTGTTCGAAGCGTTCCGGGGTAAAGCCCACGGTGATCGTGCCATCGGCCCACTGGACCACCGGGCGCTTGATGACGCTGGGGCTGGCCAGGGCCACAGCGCGGGCGCTGGCGGCATCCACCACGGCGGCTTTGGTCGCATCGTCCAGACCGCGCCAGGCCGTGCCTTTGCGGTTGATCAGCGTTTCCCAGCCCACGGCAGCCAGCCAGGTGTCGATCTGCGGCTGGGGCACGCCCTGCTTCTTGAAGTCGTGAAACGCGTAGTCCACGCCATGGTCGGTCAGCCAGGTACGGGCTTTTTTGACGGTGTCGCAGTTGGGGATGCCGTAAAGGGTAGTCATGCGCCAGATTTTAGGCCGTGTGGTCCAATTCGGCCCATGACTTCCCACACCGTACTCGCCCAGCCGCTGACCCTGCCCAATGGCACGGTCGTCAAGAACCGTTTGCTCAAATCAGCCATGTCCGAAGCCCTGGGCACCCGCGAAGGCTCGCCCACGCCCGAGCTCAACCACCTCTACAAGGCCTGGGCCGATGGCGGCATTGGCCTGTGCGTCACCGGCAACGTGATGATCGACCTCAAGGCCCGTGGCGAGCCCGGCAATGTGGTGATCGAAGACGACACCCATCTGGCCGCGCTGAAAGCCTGGGCCAAGGCCGCAACAGCGAAAAATACCCACTGCTGGGTGCAGCTCAACCACCCCGGCAAGCAGGCGCCCAAGGGCCTGAACCGCGAAACCGTGGCGCCCTCGGCCGTGCCGTTCCGGGACGACATGAAGGCCTTCTTTGCCACCCCGCGCGAACTGACCGATGCCGAGGTGCAGGCGCTGGTGGCGCGCTTTGGCAAGGCTGCTGGCATCGTCAAGCAGGCCGGGTTCAGCGGTGTGCAGATCCACGGCGCCCATGGTTACCTGGTGAGCCAGTTCCTCTCGCCCCACCACAACGTGCGCACCGACGACTGGGGCGGCACCCCCGAGAAGCGCCGCCGCTTTGTGCTGGAGGTGTACCAGGCCATGCGCAAGGCCGTGGGAGCCAAGTTCCCGATTGGCATCAAGCTCAACTCCGCCGACTTCCAGCGCGGGGGCTTTACCGAAGAAGAGTCCCTGGACACCATCCGCGCGCTGGCCGATGCGGGTATCGACCTGATCGAGATCTCGGGCGGCACCTACGAGGCCCCCGCCATGACCGGGGTGAAGACCAGCAAAGAGCCGGTCAAGGAAAGCACCCGCCTGCGCGAGGCCTACTTTCTGGATTTCGCCGAGAAGGCCCGTGCTGCAGTGAAAACGCCGCTGGTGGTGACCGGCGGTTTTCGTTCCGCCCAGGGCATGGCCCAGGCCATCGAATCCGGCGCGGTGGACATGGTGGGCCTGGCCCGCATGCTGGCCATTGAGCCCGATGCGCCCAAAAAGCTGCTGGCCGGCAAGCCCACGCTGCACACGGTCAAGCCGATCACCACCGGCATCAAGGCCATCGACAAGCTGGGTCTGCTGGAGATCAGCTGGTACACCGGCCAGCTCAAGCGCATTGGCCGCGGCGAGCCCACCAAACCCAGGGAGCCGGGGCTGTGGGTGTTTGCCAAGCAGGCCTGGCACATGGCCATGGCCGGCAAAAAGAAGCGGCCGCCTGCGAAATTGCGGGCTAACTGACTCTTCCTGCGCCTGCGTTGCTGAGCCCGCAGCAAGACGGGGGTGCACGCCTCCGTTCGTGTCCCCCGGCCTGCGGCCTCCTCCTTTACCTCACTCCGACGTACACCCCCATCTCGCTGCTACGAACGGGTTTGATGGACGTCGGATAGCGAGTCATACCACGCTGGATCGGGTGGGTTGGGCGTTCTGCGCAGGTAAAGGAGGAGGCCGCAGGCCGGGGGACACGGAGCAGAACGTCCGGCCCGCCCGGTCCCGCAGCACAACAAGCCCTGCAAATCCCACGCTAACCAGTTTCGGAATCACTCAGTCGCCCATGGTCGGCGACAATGCTCCCCTCATGGAAACACCCACAACGCTATCTGACTGGCTCGCCCACTGCGAGCGCCTGCACCCCAAGGGCATTAACGGCATCGAACTGGGCCTGGACCGCGTGCGCAGCGTCGCGCAGCGCCTGAATCTGCACTTCACCTGCCCGGTCATCACCGTGGCCGGCACCAATGGCAAAGGCTCCACCTGCGCCATGCTGGAATCCATTCTGGGCCAGGCCGGCTACAAGACCGGCGTTTACACCTCGCCCCATCTGGTGCACTTCGAGGAGCGCATGCGCCTGCTGGGCGTGGCCTCGAATGCTATCAAATTTGTAGCTGCCTGCGCAGATGTGGAGAGGGCTAGGGGCCAAAATGGTTCTGAAATCCTGCTGACCTACTTCGAATTCACCACCCTGGCCATTCTGCTGGCCCTGTCGCGCGAAGAACTGGATGTGGTGATTCTGGAGGTCGGTTTGGGCGGGCGGTTGGATGCGGTCAACATTGTCGATACCGACTGCGCGATCATCACCAGCATCGACCTGGACCACACCGAATTGCTGGGCGACACCCGCGAAGCCATTGGGTTCGAGAAAGCCGGCATCATGCGCACTGGCCGCCCGGTGGTGGTGAGCGACCCGGTGCCGCCCCAAAGCGTGCTCGACCATGCGCTTGAAGTGGGCGCTGACCTCTGGCAGGTGGGCAAGGATTTCAATGTGTCCGGTGACAAGCAGCAATGGGGCTGGGCCGGGCGCGGGCGGCGCTACAGCGGGCTGGCCTACCCCGCATTGCGCGGCGCCAACCAGCTGGTCAATGCCTCGGGCGTGCTGGCGGCGCTGACGGCGCTACGCGAACGCCTGCCGGTGACCGCCCAGGCGGTGCGCAACGGGCTGGCGTTTGTGGAGCTGCCCGGGCGTTTCCAGATCATTCCGGGCGAGCCCACACTGGTGCTGGATGTGGCGCACAACCCCCATTCGGTGGCGGCGCTGGTGGCCAATCTGGACGCCATGGGCTACGCCCCCACCACTCACGCGGTGTTCGGTGCCATGGCCGACAAGGACCTGGCGCCCATGCTGGCGCGCATCAACCCGCTGATTGACCGCTGGTACTTCACCGACCTGCCCACGCCGCGCGCCGCCAGCGGTGCCACGCTGCAGGAGCGCTGGGCGGCCCAAAATACCCGCAAAGAAGCCACGGCCTCCGCCTGGCCGGACCCCATGGCAGCACTGCAGGCGGCCATGTCTGCGGCAGACCCCACTGATAGAATCGTGGTCTTTGGGTCCTTCTACACCGTGGGTGGCGTGCTGACACACGGTATCCCCCGGCTGCAAGCCAAACATCTGAACCCCTAAGTCACCCATCCATGGCCTTTTTCAAGTTTCGCAAAGGTGGCGACGAGCATCCCACCCCCGCCCCGGCTCCTGAAAGCGTTGAGGCCCTGCGCAAACGCGCCCGCCACCGCCTGATTGGTGCCGCGATTCTGGTGCTGCTGGGCGTGGTCGGTTTCCCGCTGCTGTTTGACAACCAGCCGCGTCCGATTGCGGTGGATATTCCGATCGAAATTCCGGACAAGACCAAGGTCAAGCCACTCACCTCTGTGCCACCGGTTGCGTCTGCCACTGTGCCCGCTGCTGCGCCTGTGCAGGCCAGTGCCGCGCCGGCAGCCCCGGCTTCCCGTGCGGTGGCCGGTGTAGTGAGCGCGCCGCCGACTGCAGCTGCACCCAAGCC
>CAUJJV010000220.1 GCA_963205375.1 Pseudomonadota bacterium | reverse complement strand
TCCTCCAGGGCGCTGGTTTCCAGAATTTCCAGCTCCAGGCTCTGCGCGGGCACCGTGGGATGGGCCGCCAGCAGCGTGCCCAGACGCGCCACAAATCCGGGTTGCTGCAACTGCAGCGCACCGATGTTGACGCTGACGCCGATGTCCAAACCCGCACCACGCCACAGGGCCATCTGGGCCAGTGCCGTCTGAATCACCCATTCGCCGATTTCGATGCTGATCGGCTGCCCCTCTATGACCGGCAGAAATGCCGCCGGCGCCAGCAAACCGCGCTCGGGGTGCTGCCAGCGGATCAGGGCCTCGGCGCCGATGATGGCCCCGGTGCGCATATTGACCTTGGGCTGGTAATAGAGGACGAACTCCTGCCGGTCCAGCGCCACACGGATGTGTTCCAGGCTCTCGCGCTGGCTCTGGATGGCAGCATCCTGCGCCACATCGAACAGGTGGAACCGGTTCTTGCCCGCCTGCTTGGCCAGATACATTGCCTGGTCGGCATGGCGCACCAGCTGGTCGGCATCCGCGTTGTCCTGCGGGTACAGCGTGACACCAATGCTAGCCGACAGCTGCAGCAGTGCGCCATCCACCCGCACGGGCGTGGCAGCGGCCTGCAGCAGCCGCGACAGCAGCAGCTCGCAGTCCCTGCGCTCCCCGATATCTACCAGCAAGGCCACAAATTCATCGCCACCGATGCGTGCCAGCGTGTCGCTCTCGCGCAGACTGGCCTTCATGCGCTGGGACAGTGTCACCAGCAACTGGTCCCCCACTTCATGTCCGTGCTGGTCATTGACGGGCTTGAACCCGTCAAGGTCCAGGTAGGCCACAGCCAATGCACTGCTCCTGCGCTGGCTCTGCAGCATGGCCTGCTGCAGGCGATCAGCCAGCAGCACGCGGTTGGGCATGCCGGTCAGGGCGTCGTAGTGGGCAATATGCTCCAGCTCGTCCTGGTGCTTCTTGAGGGGCGTGATGTCGGTGAACAGCGCCACGTAATTCAGAACGGCGCCTGCCGGGTCGCGCACCACGCTGACGGTGAGCATCTCCGCAAAGTCCTCACCGTTCTTACGGCGGTTCCAGACTTCGCCCACCCAGTGGCCATGCTTTTGCAGTGCCTGGGCACGGGCTGCAAAAAAAGCCTTTTCATGCCGACCCGAACTCAGCAGGATGCGGGGGTTGCGCCCAATAGCCTCTTCCCGGCTATACCCCGTGATCTGGGTGAACATCGCGTTGACCTCAACAATATTTCCCTGGTTGTCCGTGATGAGGATGCCCTCGCGTGCGTGGCTGAACACGCTGGCGGCCAGTTCCAACTGCGATTGCGTCCGGGTGCGCTCCTCGATCTGCTGCTCCAGCATCCGGTTGGCGGCATTGAGCCGCTGATAAGGCGCCTGGATGTTGTCCACAAAAATACTCTTGTAGACAAACGCGTAAGCGATCACCTTGTACACATGGCCCAGCAGGTTGAAGATGTCTGCGACGTCGGAATACAGCGTAAAAAACAGCTCGCTCAATGCCATGGTGGACACCGCGGCAAACAGGCCTACGACGTCGTACGGTTGCTGCGCGCGCATGTTGCGCCAGAAGAAGAATGCCGAAGCAGCAAACATGGCCACCAGAACGTATTCCGCCGTGACCTTGATGGCGGTCAGGCCCTGACCCGCGATGAAGGTGCGTGGCAGCCATTCCACCCGAAACAAGGCCACCCAGGCCACCAGTGCCACCAGCACAGCCACGCCCAGCAGACCCTGCCAGCGAACAGACAGCCGCGATACGGGGCGCCATGGAAGGACCGCCACCGCCAGCAAGCCCAATGCCGACAGGTAACGTGCAACCAGCCAGAAGTTGATCGCTTTCTCCGGACCGCTGGGGGTCACAAAATCCGGCATGCCGGCATAGGCGATGGTGTGGAGGAAGTCGAGCAGACCCACGCCGAAAAACACACACGCCAGCAGCAACAGGTTGCCCGGCCGCTCCCTGGAGTGCGCGGCCCAGCCCACGGCAAACACCAGCATGGACACCACAATGGCCGCCATCTCCATCAGGGTGTGCAAAGGGGCGTAACCGGCAATGCCTTTGACCGCCTGCACAGGCGGAGCCAGCCAGCTCATCACCAGCACCAAGGCCAATGCACCCAGCAGCCAGAGCACCGGCCGCAACCGCTCCTGGTAGGCCGGGTGCAGCGCCATCATGGGGCATCCCCAAATTGCTGGATCAGCACGGCGCACGCGGATTGGGCGGCCGCGAAATCCAGTGCGGCCATCGCATCGTTGAGTGGCTTGAGCTCTTGCGCCACATGGGCTCCAAAGGTTGTGCGAATCAAGGTGTGTACTTCCAGCGCAACCATATCCGATTTGCCCAGCAGGGTCGACAACGCCTGCAGATCGCGCCTGAAGTGACCACGGTCCAGGGCACCAGATGCTGTCGCAACCTGGGGCGATGGCGCAAGCGCCTCCTGGTACTGCTGCAGCACTGGCATCAGCGTATCCGCCAGTGCGTCAATGGCGGTGCGCAGGGTGTCCACCAGGTTCTCGTGCTCTTCGGGCAGGGCACCATTGCGGACCTTGTGCTCCAGCCGCGCTGCCACGGCAGCCAGGTGCCGCGCACCCACGGTGGCTGCCAGTCCCTTGAGGGTGTGCAAGGCGCGTACGGCATCGGTGTTCTGCTCCGCACGCAGGTGGGCATGCACCTGGTCCGGGGCCAGCACCATCTCGCGGGCAAACGCCCCCAGCACGTTGGTGTACATGGCCTTGTCGCCGCCGACGCGGGCCAGCGCACCGGGCACATCCAGGTCGCCAGGCGGATGCTCGGCCGCTTGCACAGGCTGAGGCGCTGGAGCAGCAACCACCGGGGCGGCTGCACCCTCCGGCAGGGTAAAACCGGTGTGCTTGATCAGCACGCTCACCAGATGGTCCAGCTCGAACGGTTTGCCAACGTGGTCGTTCATGCCCACAGCCAGGCAGGCTTCGCGGTCCGAGGCCATGGCATTGGCCGTCATCGCGATGATGGGCAGCCGGGTCAGGCCCAGCTCCTGGCGGATGGTGCGGGTGGCTTCAAAACCGTCCATCACCGGCATCTGCAGGTCCATCAGCACGGCGTCGTAGGCGGGCTGCATTGTTGCTACCGCATCCACACCCAGTCGGCCGTTGTCGGCCAGCGTGATGATGGCGCCCTCCTGCGTGAGCAGCCCCTGCGCGACGGCCTGGTTGATCTTGTTGTCTTCCACCACCAGCAGCCGCATGCCCTGCAGGCGCCTGGGTTTGCTGGCCTTGGCTAGCGGGGCAGACGGCTTTGGACTGCCGGCCGACTTGCCATTCATGACCGCGTCCAGCAACATCGAGGCTGTGACGGGCTTGACCAGGAAGCCGTTGAGCTTTGTGGCTCCTTTGGCCTCTTTTTCAGCCAGCATTTCCCTGCCGTGTGCGGTAACCATGATCACCATGGGGGACGGCAGGCCAGGTTTGCCGGCATAGGCATCGCGGATGCCATCCAGGGTTTGCCAGCCGTCCATCTCCGGCATCAACCAGTCCAGAAAGATGACTTCATAGGGTTTGTCAGCCACCAGGCTTTGCTGCACCAGCGCCACGGCCTGCGCACCACTGCCCGCAGTGTCCGTCTGCCAACCCATGGCCCGGGCCATGGCGCCCATCAGCTCCCGTGCGACGGTGTTGTCGTCCACGACCAGCGTACGTTGCCCATGGGTCTGCGGCGGAACAATCCCTGGCGCTTGCACCTCCTGCGGTGCCAGCCCCAGCCGGATCTGGAACGAGAATGTGCTGCCCTGCCCGGGAGCGCTCACCAGCTGCATGTCGCCACCCAGCAGCCTGACCAGGCGACTGGAAATGGCCAGCCCCAGACCGGTACCGCCAAAGCGACGGGTGGTGGAGGCTTCGGCCTGCGAAAACCCGCTGAAGATATGGGCCTGGCTTTCCGGGGCAATGCCGATGCCGCTGTCCTTGACCGAGAACTCCAGCAACACGTCCCCGGCGGTCTGCTCCACCACGCGCAGGCGCAGCACCACTTCGCCGTGGCTGGTGAACTTGATGGCGTTGCCACCCAGATTGATCAGCACCTGCTGCAGCCGCATGTCGTCGCCCACCAGGGCACGCGGCACGTCGGGGGCCACGTCGAACAGCACTTCCACATCCTTGCTGCCCACGTTGGACGACAGGATGACCGACAGGTCCCGCAACAGCTTGTCCAGACGGAAAGGGCGTGGGTCCAGCGTCATCTTGCCGGCCTCGACCTTGGAGAAATCCAGGATGTCGTTGAGCAGCCCCAGCAGCGAGCGCGCAGCGCCTTCGGTCTTGCTGGCGTAGTCCTGCTGCCGGTCGGTGAGCTCGGTGTTCTGCAGAAGCTTGAGCATGCCCAGAATCGCGTTCATGGGGGTGCGGATTTCGTGGCTCATGTTGGCCAGGAACTGGCTCTTGGAGCGCGAGGCGGCCTCGGCCGCTTCGGTGGCACGGATGAAGTCGGTGATGTCCACCCGGAATCCCAGGCTGTAGCCGTCAGGCATGCGGCGTTCGCTGACGCGCAGGATACGGCCGTCGGCCAGCACCTGCTGGAAGTTGCTCTGTGGCAGGCGGTGCTGGACCAGGCGTTCCGCAATCCAGGCTTCCTCATGGCCCTGGGCCTGCGGGTACTGGCCGCGCGCCATGGCGGTGCGGATGATGAATTCAAAGGTGTTGCCCGGCACGAACAGGTCCGCCACCAGCGGGTAGAAATCCCGGTGCCGCTGGTTGCACAGCACCAGCCGGTCCTGCGGGTCGTACAGCACATAGCCATCGTCCAGTGCGTCGATAGAGCCACGCAACAAGACCTCGGCCTGGCGCATTTCGGCTTCGGCCTGTTTGCGGTCATGGATGTCCTGGGAAGAACCCGATACACGGATCGCATGGCCTCTGGCATCACGGAACACCTTGGCCCGCGAGCGGAACCAGCGGAAGCCGTGGGTTTTGGTGCGCATCAGCATTTCCTGGTCGTAGGTGGTGCCGTGGTGCAGAGCGAGTTCCATCGCCTCCTGGATCCGGTGCAAGTGGTCCGGGTGCACCAGGGATGCAAAATTCGACCCGGTTGCAGGCAACTCTTCAAACGTGTATCCCAGCAACTGGTAATAGCTTGGCGACCACCATTGGGCGTCCTGCTGCAGGTCCATCCAGTCCCACAAACCATCACTACCCCCCTCAATCGCCAGATTGAGCCGGTTGGTCAACTCGGTCATGCGGGATTGCGCTGCCTGCAGTTCCAGCTGGGCCTGCTTTTGCGAAGTGATGTCGGTGCCCACCTCCATGAAGCCGGTCAGCACACCGTACGCGTTGTGCATCGGGTGCACATCGGTGTCGATCCAGTACTCGCGGCCGTCCTTGGCCCGGTTGATCACCTCCACCCGGCAGGCCTCGCCCGCCGCCGCGGCCACCTCCAGCCGCGCAATGGCTTCAGGCTCGCTTTTGCTGGTACCCAGCAATTCCCCCGGCGTATGGCCCAGCGCTTCTGCCAGCGTATAGCCGCTCATGCGGGTGAAGCCGTCGTTGACCCAGGTGATCTTCAGATCTGCATCGGTAATCACCACCGCGTTGTCCGTGGTCTGGACCACGCGGGCCATGGTGTCGAGTTCGGACGTCATGCGCCGGGCCAGGTTCTGTGCACGCACACGGCCCGACGCCAGCAGCCAGACCGCCAGCGCCAGCATGAAGCTGCCAAAGGTGCCACTGAGCGCCATCAGCGTCACCGCCGATCGGTCCAGCGACGCGGCAAACGCCGGTGTGCTGCCGACCCGCAGGTTCAGCAGGCGCCCGCCAATGCGCATCACGCGCGTCGTCTGGTACAGGCGCGCATCGCCAGCCGCGTGGGGCTGATCACCCTGGTGGATCACGAGCTGGCTGTGGGCTCCGAACAGCAGGTTACCGTTGTCGCGGACATCGCCATCAAACAACTCCACCTGAACCGCTTCCATGGCCACATCGGCCACACCGCCCATGGCATCCGCTGCAATCATGGGTGCATACAGAAGGCCCTCCAGCGCCATCATGTGCTGCTGCTCCGTCGCGGGATCGGTGCCCCTGCGGTACACCGGAAGAACATACATGAAGCCGGTATTCAACTGATCATTGCGCAGCAACGACATCCGACCAGAGAGCGAAGCCTCACCCGAACGGGCGGCCCGTTCAAGCGCGGCCCGGGCGGCCAGGTCCTGGCCCATGTCGACGCCCCAGGCTTCGTAATTGGATTCCAGAGGTTCAATGTGTTTGACCACATAGAGGTCATCCGAACGTCCCAGACTTTGGATGTGGAATTCCGGCATGCCTTCCGCCTGCTGGCGCTTGGCATAGGCATTTGCGTCAGCGCGCGCAATCCGCTCGACGTAGCCGAAGCCCCGCACGCCAGGAAATTGCTGTTCGATGTTCAGTGTTTGCACCAAATTGCGGAATTCGTTGCGGGTCACCCCATCGCTGGCTGCGTAGGCTGCGCGGATACCGGTGAGCCCGAATACCGGAAACTCCAGCCTGCGGCGTACTTCAGCCTCCACCCGGTCCACCGCCCGGTCGAACCGAACCTGACCTGCCACCTCAATATCACGCTGCTGCCACCACACACCCACAACCGTCAGTACCAGACCGAGTAACTGGGCCGTCACTGTCAGGATAACGGCAGACCGGATGCTCGGCCCCGGGGCGCGAGCGGCCGCCGCTGCGTTCCTGGTGATGGCCATGCTGCGCCAGTACACCGCAGGACCTGCCAGCAACACCAGCAATGCGACATCCAGTAATCCCGCGGCCAGCGGGCTCAGGCCAGACGCCAGCCGGGGCATGGAGACCATCACCACCACCTCGCACACTGCCACGATGCCGAGAATTTCGGACAGAAGGCGTATCGGGTTATTGGGGTGTTTCATGCTGCGTAAAGACGTGCCATAGCGCCGCAATCATTGCAGCCGGTGGTCAGAATATCAGAACACCCCAGCCTTGCCGAGCCCCTGCGCGGGCTAGACCACGCCAGCACTTTTCAGGCGTGCAATCGCTGCGCCATCCAGTCCCAGCCCGGCCAGCACCTCGTCGGTGTGCTCGCCCAGCATCGGGGGCGCATTGCGCAGCACCGGCGGGGTGGCAGTCAGCCGCAACGGGCTGGCCACGGTTGCTATTGTTTTAATAGCTGATTGTGCATATACCACGGGAGCTACAGGCTGATTTACCTTCAAACCCCGGGCCAGAACCTGGGCATCATCAAAAGCCTGGCCGATATGGTTGATGGGGCCACAGGGCACGGCCTTGTCTTCCAGCAGCGCCACCCAATCGGCCGTGGTGCGGGTGCGGGTCACAGCTTCCATGGCCGGGATCAGCGTCTCGCGGTTTTTTACACGCAGGGTATTGCTGGCGTAGCGCAGGTCCGCTGCCCACTCGGGCTTGCCCGCAGCTTCGCAGAAGCGCGCGAACTGGCCATCGTTGCCAATGGCCAGCAGCATGGAGCCGTCCTGCGTGGGGAAGTCCTGGTACGGTGCCAGGCTGGGGTGGCTGTTGCCCTGGCGCTGCGGCACCTTGCCCGTGTTCAAAAACCCAGCAGCCTGGTTAGCCAGAATCGCCATGCCCACGTCGAGCAAAGCCATATCGATGTGCTGGCCCGCACCGGTACGGTTGCGCACTTCCAGAGCGGCCAGGATGGCGCTGGTGGCGTAGCAGCCGGTGAACAGGTCGGTCAGTGCCACGCCCACCCGCAGCGGGCCGCCGCCCGGCACATCGTCGGCACGGCCGGTGATGCTCATCATGCCGGTCATGGCCTGGATCATCAGGTCGTAGCCCGCGCGCTCGGCATACGGGCCGTCCTGGCCGAAGCCAGTGACCGAGCAGTAGATCAGCCGGGGGTTGAGCGCCTGGAGGCTCTCATAGTCCAGACCATACGCCTTGAGCCCACCCACTTTGAAGTTCTCCACCAGGATGTCGCTTTGCGCAGCCATCTGGCGAATCAGCGCCTGGCCTTCGGGCTGGGCCATGTCGATGGTGATGGAACGCTTGTTGCGGTTGCAGGCGGTGAAATAAGTGGCCTGCGTGGTGTCGTTGCCATCCGCGTCCTTGAGGAACGGGGGGCCCCAGTGGCGGGTGTCGTCCCCTGCGCCCGGGCGCTCGACCTTGACCACATCGGCGCCCAGGTCGGCGAGCATCTGGGTGCACCAGGGGCCGGCGAGCACGCGGGAGAGGTCGAGGACTTTGAGGTGCCCGAGGGCGGAGGGTTTGGTTGTCATGGTGTGCTTATTCTTGATTGATCATGGTCAGTCGACAGCCGCAGCATGGAAGTCCGCGTTCGCCCATGCAGCCATGAGCGCATCAAACGTTTCGGGATTGCCCGCGTATTGAAGTGCGTTGGGGTCGATCGTCGTCCACTTCTGTTTACTGCCGAGCCAAATATGCCCAACCGGCACGAGAGTGCGTGGTTGGCTCAGCGTCCCGGGTTTGATGCTCAAGACCTGATCTTGACCCACGACCTTGTGAAACAGGCGTGTACCGCAATCAGGGCAAAACTGACACGACATTTGCTTGCCCGATGGCATGTGGCGAATCCATTCTTTGACAGTACCGCCGCTGATCTCAACCACAGGCTGCTTGATCCACAGTGCCATGCCAAACGCGCTGCCTGCCTGTCGCTGGCATTCCGTGCAATGGCACGCAAACATCGTCAGCGCTACACCGGCAATGCGGTAGTGAATCGCACCGCACTGGCACTGACCTTCAAAAACTTCCTGACGCATAGCAGACTCCGTTCAGTGACTGTCACAGGTTACAGACTCGCGCAAGTCCAGCACCCGCAGGGAATGGGGTATGGGTTTGCGCCGATTTGCTGGCCCCGAAGGGGACTGATGAGGCGCAGGCCCCTACCCCGTTCCCTGCCCCCCCCAAATGACGTCGGCAAGCAATGACTTATCAGTTCCCGAACGCTGCAATGCCCGTCATCGCCCGGCCCAGAATCAGGGCGTGGATGTCGTGCGTGCCTTCGTAGGTATTCACCACTTCCAGGTTCACCAGATGCCGCGCGACTCCAAACTCGTCGCTGATACCGTTGCCGCCCATCATGTCGCGCGCCATACGGGCGATGTCCAGCGACTTGCCGCAGCTGTTGCGTTTGAGGATGGAGGTGATTTCCACCGACGCCGTGCCTTCGTCTTTCATGCGACCCAGGCGCAGACAGCCTTGCAGGCCCAGTGCGATCTCGGTCTGCATGTCAGCCAGCTTTTTCTGGATCAACTGGTTGGCGGCCAGAGGGCGACCGAACTGTTTGCGGTCCAGCACGTACTGGCGGGCACGCGTCCAGCAGTCTTCGGCCGCACCCAATGCACCCCAGGCGATGCCATACCGTGCAGAGTTCAGGCAGGTGAACGGACCCTTGAGGCCTTGCACTTCGGGGAAGGCGTTTTCTTCAGGGCAGAACACACCGTCCATCACGATTTCCCCCGTGATAGAGGCACGCAGACCCACCTTGCTGTGGATAGCTGGCGCAGACAAGCCCTTGAAGCCTTTTTCCAGCACAAAACCGCGGATCGGACCGACCTGGCCGGACTCGGACACTTCCTTGGCCCAGACCACAAACACATCGGCAATCGGGCTGTTGCTGATCCACATCTTGGAGCCGGTGAGCTTGTAACCACCCGCCACCTTGTGGGCGCGCGTGGCCATGGAGCCAGGGTCAGAGCCATGGTCGGGTTCGGTCAGGCCGAAGCAGCCAATCCACTCGCCAGTGGCCAGCTTGGGCAGGTATTTCTGGCGCTGTGCTTCGGTGCCAAATTCAAAGATCGGCACCATGACAAGGGAGCTTTGCACGCTCATCATGGAGCGGTAACCGGAATCGACGCGCTCGACTTCGCGGGCGATCAGGCCGTAAGAGACGTAGTTCAGGCCGGGGCCACCGTACTGTTCGGGGATCGTGGGGCCCAGCAGGCCGAGTTCGCCCATTTCGCGAAAGATGGCGGGGTCGGTGGTGCCTTCGCGGAACGCCATGGTCACGCGGGGCAGCAGCTTGTCCTGGCAGTAAGCCGCCGCCGCTTCCTTGACCATGCGCTCTTCGTCGGTGAGCTGGGAGTCGAGCAGAAAGGGGTCTTGCCAGTTGAATGCTGCGTGGGCCATGGTGGGTTCCTTCAATGTTTTGGAATGAATGGCCCGATGTTAGCGGCAC
>CAUJJV010000219.1 GCA_963205375.1 Pseudomonadota bacterium | reverse complement strand
CGGCACCATGTGCCTGAGCGAACCCCAGGCTGGCTCCAGCCTGTCGGATGTGGCCACCCGCGCAGTGCCTGACGGAGCTGACTACGCCAGCGACCCACTGGGTGCACGCTACCGCCTCAAGGGCAACAAGATGTGGATCTCCTCGGGCGAGCACGAACTCACCGAAAACATCATCCACCTGGTGCTGGCCAAGATCCCGGACGAAAGCGGCAAGCTCGTGCCTGGCACCCGTGGCATTTCCTTGTTCATCGTTCCCAAGAAGCTCGTCAACACCCAGGGGGAACTGACCGGCGTGCGCAACGACGTCGCACTGGCTGGTCTGAACCACAAACTGGGCTGGCGTGGTACCACCAATACCTTGCTCAATTTCGGCGAAGGAAAATTCCCGGTCGATGACCAGGCCGGGGCCGTGGGCTACCTCGTCGGACAGGCCGGTAAAGGCCTGGCATGCATGTTCCACATGATGAACGAAGCCCGCATTGGTGTCGGCATTGCAGCGACCATGCTGGGCATGGCGGGCTACTTTGCCTCGCTGGAATACGCCAAGAACCGCCCCCAGGGCCGGCCAATTCAGGGCGGCCGCACCAGCGCGGCGGGCGCTTCGGGCAAAGACGCGGCGCAACCCCAAACCCGCATCATTGAACACGCGGACGTCAAGCGCATGCTGCTGGCGCAAAAATCCTACTGCGAAGGCGCGCTGGCGCTGGAAATGTATTGCGCCCGCCTAGTGGATGAGCACCACACTGCCGGCGGCGAGACTGCAGACGATGCCAGATTGTTGCTGGAAGTGCTGACCCCGATTGCCAAGAGCTGGCCCAGCGAGTGGTGTCTGGAAGCCAATTCCCTGGCGATCCAGATCCATGGCGGCTACGGCTATACCCGTGACTTCCCGGTCGAACAGTACTGGCGCGATAACCGCCTCAACATGATCCACGAAGGCACCCACGGCATCCAGGCCATGGACCTGCTGGGACGCAAGGTCTTGATGGAAGAGGGCAAGGGCATGCAGTTGTTGTCCAACCGCATGATGGCCACGATCCATCGCACCAGTGGCATTCCGGCGCTGGCGGCCCATGCCAAAGCGTTGGGCCGGGCGTTGCAGGATGTGGGTGAAGCCACGAAAAAGGCATGGTCCACCGGTCAGCCCACCGAGGCGTTGGCCAATGCCGTGCCGTATCTCCAGGCCTTTGGCCATACCGTGCTGGCCTGGATCTGGCTCGATGTGGCTGCCTGCGCACTGGACAATGATCCGAAGCAGGAACAAGTCTCCACCCAGGGGCATGTAGGCTGCGCCCGTTTCTTCTTCCACTACGAGTTGCCAAAAATCGGCGCATGGCTCGGTGTGGTGGAATCACGCGATCCCACTTGCGCAGCATTTCCCGAGGAGGCCTTCTGATGGCATTTTTCAAGAAATACAACGGCACCACCAACGCCCGACTCGTACGCCTGGAGCGCCTGATCTGGGTCCTGATCTATGGCGGCCTGCTGTCGGTGGTGCTGGCCATGTTTGTCGAAAAAACACAGGCCCAGGATGCTGGCGCCCTGTACACCGGTGGTGCCTTGGCCGTGCTGGCAGGCGCCATCCTTATCTATGTGCGTTCCCGCATGCGCGAAGAAAATTAAACAGGAGAATTTGAGATGACACGTACCATTCAGCAGCTTTTTGATCTCACTGGCAAGACGGCCCTGGTCACTGGTGGCTCGCGCGGCCTCGGCCTGCAAATGGCCCATGCCCTGGGTGAAGCTGGTGCCAGGATCATGCTTAGTTCACGCAAGGCAGAGGACCTGGAGCAGGCCACCGCCGAACTGCAGGCCGCCGGCATCGATGCGCGCTGGATTGCCGCCGATTGTGCCAAGGATACAGACATCACCCGCCTGGCCGACGAGACCCTGCAGCGCATGGGTGACGTGGATATCCTGGTCAACAATGCCGGCGCGTCCTGGGGCGCCCCTGCGGAAGACCACCCCGTCGCAGCCTGGGACAAGGTCATGAACCTCAACGTGCGTGGTTACTTTTTGCTGAGTCAGGCGATTGCCAAGAAGAGCATGATTGCACGCCGCAGCGGCCGCATCATCAACATTGCATCCATCGCCGGTCTGGGTGGCAATCCGGTAGCAATGAAAACCATTGCTTACAACACCTCCAAAGGTGCCGTCATCAACTTCACGCGTGCGCTGGCTGGCGAATGGGGACCCTACGGCATCAACGTCAACGCGATCTGCCCGGGCTTCTTCAAGACCAAGATGGCCATGGGTCTGATCGAGACCCTGGGTGAGGACAAGATGGCCGCCCACGCGCCGCTGCGCCGCCTGGGCGATGACGAGGACCTCAAGGGACTGAGTCTGTTACTGGCTTCCGATGCCGGCAAACACATCACCGGCCAGTGGCTGGCGGTGGACGGTGGCGTTAGCGCCATCGTTGCGGGTTGAACCTTGCCATGAGCACCAAATGGGCGCAAGCCATCGGATTCGGGGTCGATATCCCGTTCGTTCATCACCTCGGTTTTGAGCTGACCGAGTTCGCTGACGGCCACTCGGAAATCCACTACGCTCCAAAGCCAGAGCACCTGAACTCCTTCAACGTCACCCACGGTGGTGCGCTGATGACTCTGCTCGATGTGTCCATGGCCACAGCGGCACGCAGCATCGAGCCCGATATGGGCGTGGTCACCATCGAAATGAAGACCAGCTTCATGCAGCCTGCCATCGGCGTGCTGACCGCCAAGGGCACGCTGATGCACCGCACCGCCACCATGGCCTTTACCACGGCCACCGTGTTTGATGCCAAGGGCAGGGCCTGCGCCCACGCCACGGGCACTTTCAAGTTTGTGAAACGCTTGCCCACCGGCCCCAAAAGCACCCACCCCGTCAACATTTCCACCGATTGAGCACACACACCATGCCTACCAACCGCCAGATTCACCTTGACAACCGCCCAACCGGCGAAGCCGTTGCCTCTAACTTCAAACTCGTCGTGACCGAGACGCCGGCCCTGCAGGACGGCCAGGTGCTGGTGCACCACCATTTCCTCAGCCTGGACCCCTATATGCGTGGCCGCATGAACGACTCCAAGAGCTACGCGGTGCCACAGCCACTGGGCCAGACCATGCAGGGCGGAACCGTCGGTGAAGTGGTCGAATCCCGCAACCCGCGCTACATCGTTGGGGACAAAGTCGTGGGTATGGGCGGCTGGCAGGAGTACAGCGTGGTCGATGCCACACAACCGGGCGCATTGCGCAAGGTGGAGACCACCCATGTGCCGCTCAGCGCCTACCTGGGCGCTGTCGGCATGCCCGGTGTCACGGCCTGGTATGGCCTGGTGAAGATATGCGAACCCAAGGCGGGTGAAACTATGGTCGTCAGCGCTGCCACGGGCGCTGTGGGCAGTGCATTTGCGGCCTTGTCCAAGGCCCGTGGCTGCCGCACCGTCGGCATTGCCGGCGGCCCCGCCAAATGCAGATACGCGGTGGAAGAACTCGGCTTCGACGCCTGCATCGACTACAAGCTGCACAAGGATGCCGCGTCGCTCTCCAAGGCCCTCAAGGACGCCTGCCCCAATGGCATTGATGGCTATTTTGAGAACGTGGGTGGCATGGTGCTGGACGCTGTGCTGCCGCGCATGAATGCCTTCGGACGCATTGCGGTGTGCGGCATGATTGCCGGCTACGACGGCCAGCCGCTGCCGCTGAGCAACCCCGCGTTGATCCTGACCCAGCGCCTCAAGGTGCAGGGCTTTATCGTCAGTGAACACATGGAAGTCTGGCCCGAAGCCCTGAAAGAGCTCGGCACTCTGGTGGCCACCGGCAAGCTGCGCGCTCGTGAAAGCATTGCTCAGGGCATCGAGTCCGCACCGGAAGCCTTTCTGGGCCTGCTCAAAGGGAAGAACTTTGGCAAACAGCTTGTCAAGCTGATCTGACATCCAGCGCACAGAGGTACCTATGGCCGACATCATCCTGCACCACTACCAGATATCCCCATTTTCAGAAAAGATCCGTCTGGTTTTGGGCTTCAAGCAACTGGCCTGGAAGTCGGTCATCATTCCCTCGGTAATGCCCAAACCCGACGTGGTTGCGCTCACAGGCGGCTACCGCAAGACACCGTTCCTGCAGATCGGCAGCGATGTGTACTGCGACAGCGCACTGATCTGTGACGTCCTGGAACATCTGGCTCCCACTCCCACGCTGTATCCGGCAGCCGACAAGGGCCTGGCCCGCATCGTGGCGCAATGGGCCGATGAAAAGCTGTTCTGGGTCGCCATGGCCTACAACTTTGCGCCCAAAGGAACGGCGCAGCTGTTTGGAGGCGGCAATCCCGACGCCCCGATCGAACAGTGGGGGCCCATTGCCAAGTCGTTCGGTGAAGACCGCGGCAAGATGCGCGTGGGCATGCCGCGCATTCCGGTTGCCGATGCTGCTGCCGCCTACAAAAGCTATTTGCGCCGCATTGCCAACATGCTCGAAGGCCAGCACTACCTGCTGGGCGATACACCCTGCGTGGCCGACTTCGCGGTGTACCACGCGCTGTGGTTTACGCGCACCCAAACGCCGGTCATGGCCGGCATTCTGGACGCCACCCCTGCCGTACTGGCCTGGATGGACCGCATGGCAGCGATCGGCCATGGCAAGTTTGAAAAAATGTCTGCTACAGAATCAATAGCTATCTGCGCCCGTTCTGCGGGGGCTACAGCCCAAAATGACTCCGTATTCCAGGATGAGCACGGTATCCCGCTGGGTAGCCAGGTCACCATCTCGGCCGAAAGTTTTGGTCCCGAACCCACAGAAGGCGAGTTGGTGGCTGCCACGCGCACGCGCTACACCCTCAAGCGCGTGGACGAACGCGCAGGCGTCGTCCATGTCCACTTTCCCCGCATTGGCTACATCCTCAAGAAAGCGAACGCATGATCTCCGATTTCAAGAACAAAACCGCGGTGTTGACCGGCGCAGGCTCCGGCTTTGGCCTGGAGTGCGCGCGCATTGGTGCAAGGTTGGGCATGAACCTGGTGCTGGCCGATGTGCAGCAGGACGCACTGGACAAGGCTGTGGCCGAAATGCAGGCTGCCGGTGCCCAGGTGCTCGCGATGAAGGTCGATGTGTCCAAAGCAGACCAGGTCGAAGCCCTGGGCGCGGCAACGCTGGCGCGCTTTGGTGCACCGCACTTTGTGTTCAACAACGCCGGAGTGGGGGCAGGGGGCCTGATCTGGGAAAACACCGTCGCCGATTGGGAATGGGTGCTGGGCGTCAACCTCATGGGCGTGGCCCATGGCGTGCGCGTATTCACCCCGATGATGCTGGACGCGGCAGCCAAAGACCTGGCCTACCAGGGCCATATCGTCAACACTGCCAGCATGGCCGGGCTGCTCAATGCACCCAATATGGGCATCTACAACGTCAGCAAGCACGCGGTCGTTTCCTTGAGCGAAACCCTGTACCAGGACCTGGCTCTGGTGACCGATCAGATCAGCGCCAGTGTGCTATGCCCCTTCTTCGTGCCCACCGGCATCAGCCAGAGCCACCGCAACCGGCCGGACGAATTCAAGACCGCGGACACCAAGCCCACCCGCAGCCAGCTCATTGGTCAGGCCATGAGCGACAAGGCCGTGGGCAGTGGCAAAGTGACCGCCGCCGAGGTGGCACAAATGGTGTTTGACGCCATCGCCGCCAACCGCTTCTACATCTACAGCCACCCCAAGGCGATCGCATCCGTGCAGGTGCGCATGGAGGATGTGATGCTAGGGCGCAACCCGACCGACCCGTTTGCGCACAAGCCTGAACTGGGTGTAGAACTCAAAAAGGCATTGCGCGGCTGAGCCGGGAGTAAAGGCTATAAAATAGCTGGCTCGCCTGTGGCTTAATACAGGTTTCATTTTTTCACTTTTCAGGATTCGCCATGGGCAACAAAATCGTCACCGAAGCAGACCGCAAAGCCACTCCCGCTCCCAAGCCACTGCCCGGTATGTCCCTGCCAACCGCTGGCCGTGGCCAGAAGGTCAGCCTTGAGCGCGGTGTCGCTACCCGCAGCAAGAAGAACCCTGGCAAGCGCTCCAAGAAAGGCGGCTGATCCGCTGACCCGGACCGGTTCCAAAGAAAAAGCCCGCAATAGCGGGCTTTTTTGTGTCCGGGAGACAGAAATTCAACACTGCGGTCAAACTTGCCTGCCCTTGCGACGACGGACGATGCTTCCCACCAACCCCAAGCCAGCAAGCATCATGGCGTAGGTCTCAGGTTCAGGAACCGCTGATACAGGCAGCCTTTCGAACGAGCCCGCGAGCTCGGTACGCAATCCGGTTGGGCCACTCCAGTTTTCCACCGTAAATATCAAAGTATTGATACCGGTCTGAAACCCGCTGGAGATAACAAACGAACTGAAAGTAGAGTAGCCAGAGCTTGAAAAACCAATGTCAATGCCGTTGATCTTGATACCAAGAACGGCATTGTCCGCGGTAGCTTTGCCACTGATCGAGGCTGTCAACAGATCAATCCCAGTCAAATCAAAAGTTGTCTGGTACTGGAAAGAACTCAACGAAGGGAAAGCACCAGAAGCCGTGCCATTGGAAATGACAGGTGTAATCCATTTGGACGCGGCGCTCGGCGCCATCCAGTAGCCTGGAAAGCCTTCAGCGTCATTGACGGCATATACCGTTGATGATGGATAACCGGCAAGCAGGGTGTAGTGGATATCTACCGCACCGGTAGCCAAGACCGTATTGCTGTCGTCGACGCCAGTGCTGAACAGCCCGACCTGTGCGTGGGAGGTAGTAGTTGCAGCCAGTGCCCCGAGCACGGCAAGTAGCCCGGAAGCGATTGAGCGCTTGAAAGATACTGTGGTGAGCATGGTCATAGACCTCCCCAAGAAATGTTTGACAGACGACAGGGCCACGTTCATTCTGGTCGTGAGTCCTGGAATATCAATAGTCCGTTTGACTAACCTCCCAGGGGATTTGCGGGATGCTTCTTGCTTGCGCCGCACGGTATTGGCAGCTGCGCGTTTGCGCCATCAACGGCAAAAAGGGACCGAAGTCCCTCTGTTGCGTTTGCTATGCAGATTAGCGGATCTGGAAGCCGGTGGTGGGATCAACCACGTCGTTGCGGTGTTCAGCCTGGTAGGCAGCCAGTTCGGCCTGGACCTGGGCGCGGGACTTGCCACCGGTCTGGCTGCGCAGGTTGCGCAATTCGCTCAGGTTCATGCCGGT
>CAUJJV010000218.1 GCA_963205375.1 Pseudomonadota bacterium | reverse complement strand
CGTTCGTGTCCCCCGCCCTGCGGGCTCCTCCTTTACCTCACTCTGGCACGCACCCCACCCCTTCCGCTGGAGCGGGGTGCTTTGGGGTAACACCGCGTCACGCCCATGAAAACATTTGAAAACCTGTTACCCAAGCTGGTGATTGCGCCGGGCTTTGTGCTCGGGTTTGGCTTCATCTACGGCTTCATGATCTGGAACGGCGTACTGTCCGTGACCGGGTCGCGCATGCTGCCCAATTACGACGAGTTCGTGGGGCTGGAGCAGTACATCCGCCTGTGGGACATGGACCGCTGGTATGTGGCCCTCAAGAACCTGGGCATTTTCAGCACGTTGTATGTCGGCGGCTCGATGGCGCTGGGTATGGTGCTGGCGATTTTTCTGGACCAGAAAGTGCGTGCCGAAGGTTTCCTGCGCACGGTGTACCTGTACCCCATGGCGCTGTCGTTCATCGTGACCGGCACCGCATGGAAATGGATTCTCAATCCCAGCCTGGGGTTGGAAAAGCTGATGCATGACCTGGGCTGGAGCAGCTTCAGCTTTGACTGGCTGGTGCAGTCGGACACGGCCATTTATTGCGTGGTGATTGCCGGCATCTGGCAGTCGGCCGGTTTTGCCATGGCGCTGTTTCTGGCGGGCCTGCGCGGCATCGACGACAGCATCATCAAGGCTGCGCAGATCGACGGTGCGTCGCTGCCGCTGATTTACTGGCGCATCATCCTGCCGATCCTGCGGCCGGTGGTGTTCTCCACGATTCTGGTGCTGTCCCATCTGTCGATCAAGAGCTTCGACCTGGTGATGGCCCTCACGGCCGGTGGTCCGGGCTATGCCACCGACGTGCCCGCGACCTTCATGTTCGTAATGAGCTTCAACCGCGGCCAGATTGGCCTGGGTGCTGCCAGCGCCACCATGATGCTGGCCACGGTGGCCGCATTGGTAGTGCCGTATCTCTACAGTGAACTTCGCTCCAAACCCCACGACCGCTAGGAAATGGCTGCCACCATGCACTCCAAAACACTCCACCGCGTCATCGTCTACGGCATCCTGCTGGTTGCCGCATTCTTCTTTCTTGCACCGCTGTATGTGATGCTGGCCACCTCGTTCAAGGATGCTGACCAGATTCGCAACGGCAACCTGATGAGTCTGCCGACCTCGCTCAACTTCGAGTCGTGGCAGCTGGCCTGGTCCACCGCCTGTACCGGTGTGGACTGCCGGGGTCTCAAGCCCTACTTCTGGAATTCGGTGGCCATGGCGGTGCCAGCGGTGCTGATCTCCACGCTCTGGGGCGCCATCAATGGCTATGTACTTTCGATGTGGAAATTCAAGGGCAGCGATGTGCTGTTCGGCTTCATGCTGTTCGGTGTGTTCATGCCGTTCCAGGTGGTGCTGTTGCCCATGAGCCAGGTGCTGGGTTTTCTGGGTCTGTCCAGCTCGATCTGGGGGCTGATCCTGGTGCACTGCCTGGCCGGTATTGCAGGCACCACACTATTTTTCCGCAACTACTACACCGCTATTCCGCGCGAGCTGGTCAATGCAGCGCGCATTGATGGCGCCGGTTTCTGGCGCATCTTCTGGCGCATCGTGGTGCCCATGTCCACGCCCATCATGATGGTGACGCTGATCTGGCAATTCACCAATATCTGGAACGACTTTCTGTTCGGCGTGTCCTTCAGCGGCGCAGACAGCAAGCCCATCACCGTGGGCCTGAACAACATGGCCAATACCTCTACCGGTGTGAAGGCCTACAACGTCGACATGGCCGCTGCCATCATCGCCGGTCTGCCCACCATGCTGGTCTATGTGCTGGCCGGTCAATACTTTGTGAAAGGTCTCACCGCTGGCGCGGTGAAAGGATAAACAATGGCTTCATCCCTTGAAATCGCGGGCATCCGCAAGGTCTTCGGCAAAGGTGCTGCCGCCGTTGAGGTGCTCAAGAAAATCGACATCACCGTCGATCCCGGCGAATTCCTGATCCTGGTGGGGCCCTCGGGCTGCGGCAAGTCCACCCTGCTCAACATCATTGCTGGCCTGGAGGAACCCACCGAGGGGGCCCTGCGCATCGGCGGACGTGACGTGATCGGCGTGGCACCGGCCCAGCGCGACATTGCCATGGTGTTCCAGAGCTATGCGCTCTACCCCACCATGACGGTGGCCAACAACATCGGTTTTGCGCTGGAAATGCGCAAGGTGCCGCTGGCGGTGCGCACCAAGCGCATCCACGAAGTGGCCGCGATGCTGCAGATCGAGAACCTGCTGGACCGCCGTCCCTCGCAACTGTCCGGCGGGCAGCGCCAGCGCGTGGCCATGGGGCGCGCCCTGGCGCGTGATCCGCAGCTGTTCCTGTTTGACGAGCCGCTTTCCAACCTGGACGCCAAGCTGCGCGTGGAAATGCGCGCCGAGATCAAACGCCTGCACCATGTCTCGGGTATCACCAGTGTGTACGTCACACACGACCAGATTGAGGCCATGACCCTGGGTAGCCGTATTGCGGTGATGAAGGACGGCATCCTGCAGCAGATCGGCACACCCGACGAGATATACCGCACCCCGGTCAATACCTATGTGGCGGGCTTCATCGGTTCGCCGATGATGAACTTCATCGAAGGCCATGCCGAGGGTAGTGGTGCGCAGGGCAAGTTTGTCTTTGCCGGTGGCAGCCTGGAGTTGCCCATGCCTGCAGGCCGGGATGTCATCCTGGGCCAGCGCCCCGAGCACATCCATCTGGCCGACGATGCTGCCTGGCGGGGTGAAGTGGTATTGGTGGAGCCCACCGGTGCCGACACCTATGTCGTGGTCAAGACCGCGGTGGGCCTGATTACGGTGCGTGCACCCGCCAACACCAAACTGGCCATCGGCGCCAACGTCGGTATGACCGTCAGCAGCCGCCACAACAATTGGTTTGACAAGGCTACGGGTTTGCGGGTGGCTGTGGCCTGATACCGCACCGCTGCGGCTATAGCGTGCCGCGCAACTGCAGGCGGATCAGCAATCCCTGTGGATGTGCGCCCAGCGCCATCGCTGTGCCACCGTGGCGCTGCGCAATCTCGGCCACGATGGCCAGACCCAGCCCGCAGCCACCGGGCATTTCGCTGGCCCGCCAGAAGCGCTCGAACACGTGTTGCAGGTCGGACGGGCTCAGCCCTGGCCCGTTGTCTTCCACCTCCAGCACACACTGGCCCTCGCGGCGCAGCGCGCGCAGGGTGACGGTGGTGCCGCGCCCGGCATAGCGGATGGCGTTATCGAGCAGGTTGCTCAGGGCTTCCCGCAGCAGCAGTTTGTCGGCGGGAACCATGAGCGACTCTTCGCCTTCATAGCCCAGGTCCACGCCGGCAGCCACGGCACGCGGTGTCCACTCCCGGGCCACTTCGCGCGCCAGCGCTGCAGCATCGACAGGCAGCAGGGCCACCTCGGCCTCGGTGCGGGCCAGGGACAGCAGCTGGTGCACCAGGTGGGCACTGCGCTGTGCGCCGGTGTGCACCTTGGCCAGCCGGCGCTGCAGCGCTTCGGGCTCTTTCTCCTGCATGGCCAGCTCGGTCTGGCTGATCAGCCCAGCCAAGGGCGTGCGCAGCTGGTGGGCTGCGTCGTTCAGAAAGCGTTTTTCCTGGCTGAGGCTGCGCCGCAGCGTGGTGAGCAACTGGTTCAGTGCCGTGGCCAGGGAGTGCACCTCTTCGGGTGCCTGGGTCATTTCGATGGGCGAAAGCGCCGCGGCGTTGCGGTGGGCCAGCTGGGCTTCCAGCCGCTGGAGCGGGGCCAGGCCACGCTGGATGCCGGCAAAGACCAGGAAACTCATGAACGCACCCAGCAGCAGCAGCGGAAACAACACGTCGCGCACCAGCTCGCGCGCAATGCTTTCTTGTACCGACAGGCTCTTGGCCACCTGCACCCGCATGCGTTGCTGGGTTGGCCCCTCGCCAAAGCTCACATCAATGGTCGCCACCCGCATGGTCTTGCCATCGAGCTCGACGTTGTAGAGCACGGGCTCGCTGCCTGTGGGCGTGGCGTCTGCAGGCGGGCCCGGCAGTTTGCTGTTGCCCAGCAAAAAACTGCCCGGTGGCGACGACACCATGTAAGACACGCGGTCCTTGGGGTCCTGTTCCAGAATGTCCTGCGCGGCCTTGGGAAAATCCACCAGCAAGCCGGACCCAAAGGGTTTGACCTGCCGGGCCAGCGAGCGCACCGATTGCGTCAGCGACTGGTCGATGGCTTTTTCGGCATAGGTCATGGCCACACGAAAGGCCAGTACCCCGCCCATCAGCCACAGAATGAGTTGCGGGAGCAATAACCACAGCAGCAACTGGCGTTTGAGCGAGAAGCCTGCCGCCGTGGTCATGGAGGATCAATCTCCAGCATGTAGCCCAGCCCGCGCACGTTGCGGATCGACAGGCCCGAGTCCTGCAGCTTGCGGCGCAGCCGGTGCACATAGACCTCCAGTGCGTTGGAGGCACCGGTGCCGGTCTCCGTGGGCTCGGATTGCCATACGGCCAGCACATCTTCGCGCCCGACCACCTGGCCCAGGTTGCCCACCAGCAGCGACAGCAGCGACCATTCACGGCGGGTCAGTTCCATGGGCTCGTCGTCGAGCCAGCCCAAGGGCAGGTTGGGGTCGAGCCGCAGGCGTTTGTTAGCAGCTCCCTGCACCTCCAGTGTGCCGCCAAAGGCCGGCATCCGGGATCGGCGCAGCATGGCTTGCAGGCGTGCCAGCAATTCGGCCATGTCGAAGGGTTTGGTGAGGTAATCGTCTGCGCCAGCGTTGAGGCCTTGCACCCGGTCCTCAATGCCGTCGCGTGCCGTCAGCACCAGTACCGGCAGGGCGGCCAGGCGCTGGCGAATCCATTTGAGTACTGCGACACCGTCGATGACCGGCAGCCCCAGGTCAAGAATGACGGCGTCAAAACGCGTGGTCTCCAGCATGGACTGCGCCTGTGCACCATCCACTGCGCTGCTCACGTTGTGCCCTGCGCGCGTCAGTTGTGCGCACAGGCCATCGCGCAGCAATTCATCGTCTTCAACAATCAGCAAATGGGACATGGCGGGAGCATACCAAGTTGCCGCGGCGCAGGCTCAGGTGTAAGTCACGTCGTGGGGCGACACCTCGGAGTGGCACGCGCTGCACTGGATGCTGGGGACAAAGGGCATGCCGCAGGCTTTGTGGGTGGGGCGGATAGAGCCCGCCTGCCCGAAATGCTGGTCGGCCCAATGCGCAAAAGCCATGACATAGGGGAACAGGTCGCGGCTGGCGGGTGTCAGGCGGTACACCGTGCGGCGGCCGTCCTGCAGGTCGGGTTGGGGCAGCAGCAGACCGTCTTCGACGAGGTTGCCCAGGCGGCGCGTCAGTACGCTGGGAACTATCTGCAGCACCTGCGCGAGCTGGTCGAAGTAGCGGCATCCCAGGTACACCGCTGAGAGGATCAGCAGGGCCCAGCGGTCCACGCGCAGGCCCAGGCCCATGGGCTGTGCGTCGGTGGACATGCGCGCGCTGCGTGCCGTGTCCTGCGCTGGTGGCAGCAGTTCCGGATTAGGGGCGAGCGTGAACGTCAGCGTGTCGGGGCCGGCACGTTCCCCACAGCGCCCGCAGGCCATGACGGGCCGAAACCTGTGTCCGCAACTGCGGTGCACCAGCTTCTGGGGCAGTGCGCCAGCGCGTGCACCCCAGCGGCGTTCCCACGCCCAAATCATCAGCACCGGGCCATAGAGTGCCAGGCCGTGTTGGGTGAGGTGGTATGCCATGCGGACCGGGCGCTCCTGGTAGGGGCGCTGGCGCAGCACGCCCATGTCTACCAGGGTCTTGAGCCGCTGTGACAGGGTCTGGCGCGGAATGGCCAGCTGCCCCTGCCATTCGTCAAAACGGCGCCAGCCCAGGAATGCGCCCAGCAGGATGGCCACGGTCCACTGGTCGCCCAGTACCTTGAGACCGTGGTTCAAGGTGCTGGAGGCCAGCGCGTCGCGCGTGAGTTCAAGGTCAATGGGGTTGATGTTGCACCCGTTCAATCACCATGGCCACTGCCACGCCGGCTGCGCCGCAGATGGCAATCACCGCATACCGCGCATGGCGGCGTTCCAGTTCATCCATGGCCATGCCGACCAGGGTGCCGCCGGTGGCACCCATGGCGTGGCCCAGGGCGATGGTACCGCCGTTGGTGTTGAGCCTGGCGTGCGGCACGCCCAGTTGCTGCATGTAGTGCAGCATGAGCGCCGCAAACGATTCGTTGACCTCAAACAGGTCTATGTCCGCTACCGACAGCCCCGCACGTGCCAGCGCCTTGCGCGTGGCATCTACCGCGCCGGTCAGCGCCAGCACATGGTTCACGCCCGCGTCTGCCACGGCCAGAATGCGCCCGCGGGCTTGCAGACCCAGCCGTGCGGCTGCACGCGGACTGGACAGGAGCACGGCGGAGGCACCATCGGCCATGGCAGGCGAATTGCCGGCGTGGTGGACATGCTGAATATTCTGCAGTTGATAGCGTGCGCACAGCATGGCATCCAGACCACTTTCTCCGCCCAGCGTGGCAAACGCGCTGGGCATGCGGGTCAGCGAATCCAGGGTGGTGTTGTCGCGCGGTGTTTCGTCCTGCGCCAGCAGTACCTGGCCATCTTCGGATAGGGCTGGGGTGATCGAGACAAAGTGTCCGTTCGCACGCGCATGGCAGGCGCGTTCCTGCGAGGCCAGCGCGTAGTCGTCGCACTGGGCGCGGCTGAATCCATGCAGGGTGGCGATGGTGTCTGCTGCCAGGCCAATCGGAATCAGGTGGGTTTGCGCCAGCAATGCGGTGTCGTGGGTCAGCGGACCCTGGTCGGAGGCCATGGGCACGCGCGACATCATCTCGATGCCGCCGCCCACGGCCAATCCGTCATTGGTCAGCGCCTGTTGCGCGGCGAACTGCACGGCCGTGAGGCCCGACGCGCAGTAGCGGTTGAGAGTCAGTGCGGAGACCGCATCGCTCCATCCGGCAGACACCACAGCCAGTTTGGCAATGTTGGTGCCCTGCTCGCTGGTCTGCGTAACGCAGCCCATGAGGGTGTCACTGACATGCGTGGTGTCGATGCCGATGCGCTGTGCCAAGTGTTGCAACTGCTGTGCCAGCAGGGTAACGGGCCGCAGCGCGTGCAAGGCACCCCGCGCATTGGCGCGTCCGCGCGGGCTGCGCACCGCGTCGATGATCAGGGCGTGTGGCACCTCAGTTCCCTTGCGCTGCGCGCTCGACCACAAAGCTCACCACGGTGCCACATGAGCCGCCGATATTGAGCGTCTGGATGCGGCTGGCACCTTCGATCTGGCAGTCTTCCGCCTGCCCGGTGACCTGGCGCGCTGCATCGAACAGCATGCGCACGCCGGTGGCGCCTACGGGGTGACCGGCACCAATCAGTCCGCCACTCATGTTGACAGGGCAGCGCCCACCGCGCTCGATGCTGCCGTCTTCCACCGCTTGCCAGCTCTGGCCCGCAGGCGTCAGGCCCAGATGGTCAATGGCCATGTACTGCGTGGTGGTGAAGCAGTCGTGGGTTTCGATGCCGCTCATGGCGTCGATGCCGGCCACGCCGGCACGCCGCCAGGCATCCTCGATGGTCTGGCGCACATGGGGGAACACATAGGACTGCCCCCGGCTGTGCTCCAGCTTGTCGCGTGCGCGCAGGCCGGCATTGCGGTGACCCCAGCCGGCGATGTGGGCCAGGTCAGACAAGGACTTGCCCATGCGTGCCTGGTGTGCTTTCGCAAAGCGCTCCGAGGCCAAGACCACGGCGCAGGCGCCATCGGTGATCTGTCCGCAGTCCTGGCGGCGGGTGCCCGGTTCAATGACTGGGTTGGCCGCGTCGTCATCGGTGAAGCTCAGGGCGTCGAACTGCCAGTTGCGTGTCTGCGCCTTGGGGTTGCGCCTGGCATTGGCGTAATTGAGTTCGGCAATGCGGTTGAGGTGTTTGCGGTCGAGTCCATAACGCGCGTCGTATTCCTGCGCGAGCAGGCCAAACACCGCGGGCCACATGAACTTGCAGTCAATGTCCTCATGGCCCTGCCAGGCGGCCGAGTTCTGGTTTTGCGAAGCCTGGTCGCCCGGCAGGTTCTTGAACTCTTCGGCACCGAGTACCAGCACACAGGCGTAACGGCCGGCCTCGATCTCGGCCATGGCCGAGAGAATGCCCAGTGACGACGAGGCACAGGCGCCTTCGTGCCGCATGGCAGGCACGCCCCAGAGCTCCGGCACCACCTGCGCCACCATCGAGCCCAGGTGGGCCTGCTGGCGCTGTAACTCGCCAAACGCGTTGCCCACGTGGATGCTCTCGATCGCTTGCGGCTCCAACGTGCAGGCGTCCAGCGTCTGCAGTGTGGTTTCGCGCACCATGTCGGAGATGTCCTGCCCGTGGCGCGACCAGGCTTTGGCAAAGTCTGTCTGGTAGCCGCCCAGGATGTACACCGGTGCGCTCATGCAGCTGCCTTCATGCGGTCCGCCGCCATCCAGCAGGCGTGGAAGCCCAGCGGGATGCGGTGCGGAATCTGCACCTGCGCCACCGGGCCGGCGGACGGGTCGCGGGCATCAAAGATGTCCAGTGTTTCACGCGACAGCGCCTCGTTCCACTGGAAGCTGATGATGTAGCCGTGGTCTTCGGATTGCGGGTTGTCGGCTGCCGCAAACCAGGGTTCCGAATACCAGCTGTTCTGCGGATCGTCCGACCAGCTTCCCAGGCTTTCGCCGGTGTCGAGGTTGTACTTGCGGATGCCGTACCACTGCAGGGTCTTCTTTTCGGAGTGGTCGACCAGGTAGCCAAAGCGCGTGCGCCGTCCGGTCAGGCGGCTGTTGAAGGTGGGGAACTCTACGTTGCGGTCGGGGTCGAGCACATGCTCTTTGGTGGCGCCGGTTGCCATGTTCATGCGCCAGACCCACAAGCGTGCGTGCATGACGAGTTCGGCCACATCACGGGCGGTACGCACCGGGTCGATTTGGCCCTGGGCGTCCAGTGCCGGCATGTACCGGCAACCCACCATGACGACCCAGTCACCGTCCTCCCAGGAGTTGACCACGTGGTACACAAAGCAGGGTGTGAAGTCAAACCAGCGGATCGAGTCCGACGCGCCCAGACGCGGCATCACGCCAAAGCGGGTCGGTACGTCGGGGTAGAACGCCACCTTGTGGCGGCCCAGCTTCAGCGCCTCTTCTTCATGGAATAGCGGCAGGTCGTGGAGGATCGAATAGTGCTCGGTCACCGCCATGTCATGCGGCAGGCGTGGCCCCGGCAGGTCGATCGGCACATAGTGCTTGAGCTTTCCGTCCGCGCCCACTACACCGTAGTGCATGTACGGCGCCTCGTTGCCGTAGTCGAAGAACATCAGGTCTTCGGTGATTTCATCGACCTTGGCGTGGGCCGAGATGCGGCCGCCGCTCTCGCGGATGGCCTGGGACTTGCCCAGGGTCTGCAGGGTGACGGGGTCGATCTCGTACGCATCGCCCGACATGTACCAGAGCGCCAGCGCCTTGCCGGCGTGCGCCACCAGGTCGGTGTTGGCGGTGTCTTTGAGGCGCTTGTCCGGCCGGTCCTTGAGAGTCTCGCGGATGCCGTAGAAAGTGCTTTTACCCGCCTGGTCTTCCTCTTTCCAGCCATCGGTCTGCACCCAGCGGTTGCGGTAGGTGAGTGTGCCCTTGTCAAACTGCGCGGCGTGCACCATGCCGTCGCCATCGAACGGGTGGTATCGGCCATTGGGCGCATAGCGCGCATTGGGGCCGGCACGCAGGTACACGCCGTTGAGGTCTGCGGGAATGCGGCCCTTGAGCAGGGGCAGGTCCTTGAGCACATGCTCGCTGGCGGTCGGCGCGTACACGCCCATCAGCGTGGGGCCATAGTCCTCGCCAAAAGGGGCCAGGTCATTGGGGTTGGCGCGTGAATTCATGGGTCTCCTCCGGGCGTTAGATTTTTTACTTTCTTAACTGGACTGACGGAATGTAAGGGAAACGCTTGTTTCAGTTCAAGGGTTGCATGGTGGCCGCTGGCCGTCCGGGTTTCGGGTCAGGGGGTTGCGGCAATGGCTGCAGCGCGTGCAGCCTGGATCAGTTCACCGATCTTTGGGCCTCTAGCCCCCGCTGTCATTGCACTTTCTGCTATTGCATTGGTAGCAACGCCAAGGGCGGTCTGCAGTGCCTGTGCCAGGCGGCGGCCCTGCGGGTACGGCGTGTCCTGCAGGCCAAGCCGGCCGCGGGCGTCGCACTCGCAAGCCAGCAGGATATCGGCAAAGCGCTCCGGCTTGCGGAAGGCATCGCAGCGCTCCAGCAGGCGCACGGTGGCCGGGGCGCTCAGGTCCTGGCTGCGGTGGATGTTGCCGTGCTCGCGTGCCACCACCTGGGCCAGCTCGGCGCAATCGGTGGGCACGCGCAGGCGCTGGCACAGCCCCTTGAGGAGGCGCACACTGCGCTCCTCGTGGCCGATGTGGCGGGGCAAAACATCGGCTGCGGTGGTGCCCTTGCCCAGATCGTGGGTCAGCGCGGCAAAGCGCACTTCCAGCGGCGCATGCAGTTGCGCGGCCATGTCCACCACCAGCATCACATGCACACCGGTATCGACTTCGGGGTGGTGTTCCACCGACTGCGGAACGCCCCACAGCCGGTCCAGCTCGGGCAGCAGGTGGGCCAGAGCACCGCATTCGCGCAGCACCGCAAACATGCGCGAGGGTTGCGCCTCCATGAGGCCGCGCGACAGCTCTTGCCACACGCGTTCCGCCACCAGGTGGTCCACGTCGCCGTGGTTCACCATGTCGCGCATCAGTGCCATGGTTTCGGGGGCGACCGTGAAATCGGTAAAACGGGCGGCAAAGCGCGCCAGACGCAGGATACGCACCGGGTCTTCCTGGAAGGCCCCGGTGGTGTGACGCAGCACCCGCGCGGCAATGTCCTTCTGTCCGCCATAGGGGTCGCACAGATTCTTGAGGTCAAATGTGCCGTCCGCCCTCATATCCTCTGCGTGAACAGCTATGGAATTGATAGTAAGGTCGCGCCGGCCCAGATCGTCGTCCAGCGTCACCTCGGGCGCATAGTGCACCGCAAAGCCCTTGTAGCCGGGTGCCGTCTTGCGCTCGGTGCGGGCCAGGGCGTATTCCTCCTTGGACTGCGGGTGCAGGAACACCGGGAAGTCCTGCCCCACCGCCACATAGCCCCGGTCCAGCAGGTCCTGCGGTGTGGCACCCACCACCACCCAGTCGTGGTCCTGGTTGCGCAGGCCCATCAGGGCATCGCGCACCGCACCGCCAACCAGGTAGATCTCCATGGTTTTAGCGCTGGAGCCGGTAGGGCTCTTCAAAGTCCAGAAAATCCTGCTCGGCCCGTGCATCATCGATCCATGCCTTCACGCCGGGCAGGGCACAGACGCGGTCGATATAGGCCTGCACCACCGGCGGCACTGGCAGGGCGTAGGTCTGGATGCGCATGCACACCGGGGCAAAGTAGGCATCGGCCACCGTGAAGGCACCGAACAGCATGGGGCCACCGTGCTCCTGCAGCAGTGCGCTCCACATGGAAATGATGCGCTCCAGATCGCTGCGTACTGCGGGCTTGTCGCGCCAGATCAGTGCGCCGGTGTCGGGCAGGTGGGCTTCGATGTTCATCGGGCAGTTGCCGCGCAGGCCGGTAAAGCCGCTGTGCATTTCGGCGCAGATGCTGCGCGCGCGTGCACGGGCGGTGCGCTCTGCGGGCCAGAGCTGCTTGTCAGGAAACTGCTCGGCTACGTATTCGGCGATCGCCAGGGTGTCCCAGATGGCCAGATCGCCGTCCTGTAGCACTGGCACCTTGGCTGTGGGGGTGACGCCAGCCAGGGTTTTCTTGAAGGTAGAGCTGGCATCGAAGGAATCAAAGCGCACCTTGACTTCCTCAAACGGGATACCCGCCTGCTTCAGCAGCACCCATGGCCGCATCGACCAGGACGAGTAGTTCTTGTTACCAATGAGGAGTTTGAGCATGTGATCTCCAGGTGTTAGGGCAAGTCCAGCCCGGCCTCGGGCTGCGCGGTGTCACGCGGCCCCACGGTGCCCAAGCGGGCTTTCAGCGACTGGGGCTGGCCGGTGATGAGGGCGGCGTAGTTGGTGGTGTTGGCCAGCACTTTTTTGACGTAGTCACGCGTCTCGTTGAACGGCACATTCTCGGCCCAGATGGCGGCCTCCAGCACTGGTGCACCGGCTTGTCCACGCCAGGTGCGGGGTCGGTTGGGGCCGGCGTTGTAGGCGGCAGCGGCCATGGGCATGGAGCCGCCAAAGTTGTCCAGCACCAGCTTCAGGTAGCCGGTGCCAATGGCAATATTGGTGTCACGGTCGGTGATCTGGTGCGCCTGGAAGTCGGTCAGACCGATCTTTTTGGCGGTCCATCGCGCGGTGGCTGGCATCACCTGCATCAGTCCGGACGCACCCACATGCGAGCGGGCGTCCATGATGAAGCGGCTTTCCTGGCGGATCAGGCCGTACACATACGCCGGGTCCAGGTTGATCTGCTTGGCCCGGGTGGTGACGGCATTGCGAAACGGCATGGGATAGCGCTGCTCCAGGTCCACCACGGTCTTGGTGCGCTCGCTGGTGTTGATGCAGCGGTCCCACACTTCCACCGCACAGGCCATATCGGCCGCCGCGAGCAGCGCGCGGTCGTTCATGCCGCCGCGGGTGTGCAGGTTGGTGGTGTAGTTCCATTCGCGTACGCCTTCGGGCCGCAGGCCAATGCGAATCGCGTAGAGCGCACGCACCAGGCCAGGGTTCTGCCGGGCGGCTTCTTTTTCTTCCGGGGTCAGTGGCGCGGGTTTTTCGGGCGTACTGATGCGTTGACCGATTTCTTCCAGCGCCAGTTGTTCGTAAAAGCCCCGCACACTGGCAATGCCTTCGAGCAGGCGCAGCGCCTCGGCGCGTTCGCTCTCGTTGCTGGCCTGGGCCAGCAAGGCGCGTGCGTGCCAATAGACCCAGGTGGGCTCATTGCGCATGGCCTCGGGCATGGCGCTGATGGCGGCATGCACCTGCGTCCAGCGCCCAGCCCGCAGGTTGGCGCGGGCGGCCCAGGCCAGGTGGTCTTCGTGCATCTGCGCAAACTGTCCGTTGGCAAAGTACGCCGGGGCATCGCTGGACTGTTTCATGGCAGCGCGCTTGCCGATCACGCCCCAGATCCAGCTGCGCTCTTCCTGCGTCAGCTGGGCCTTCCAGCGCAGCTTTTCCACTTCGACAGCGGCCTCGGCAGGCTCCAGGTAGGCCTGTCGGATCAGCGCGAGGGAGACGAACTCGCGGGTCTGCGGCCGCAGGGCGGTCAGCTTGTCGTTGAGGTATTTGCCGGGGTTGAGATAGATCGCGTTGACGGTTTTGGTCCAGCTGTCATTGAGCAGACCGACCGCCTGGGTGGCAATGCGCAGTCTGTCGTTTTCCATGCCCAGCCGGGCGCGCAGCCACACCGGCTGTTTGCGGGTGGAGTGGTCCTTGACCAGCTGCTCGGCCGCAGCGGCGCAGCCTTCGTCGGCATCCTTCTGCGAGAGCCAGGTGTCGTAGACCGCCTTGTTGACATCGGTGCCACCGCTGAGGTGTTCTGCCAGCAGCGCATAGCAGCGCACCGATTTGTCGTCGTTCATGCGGTACTTGGGGTACTCGCGGTTGAAGGCCTGCCAGTCACGCCGTTTGCCCAGCTGCAACAGCCAGTCGGCGCGCAGGCGGTCTTCCTGGTAGGTGCCGCTGTAGCGGTTCATGAAATCCTGGATCTCGCTGGGGCCCGCGTCGTCCAGGCGGGCCGACAGCTCCCAGTAGGCACCCCAGGGCTCCAGCACATAGCCACGCAACTGGGGCAGCAGGGCGGTCAGGCGCTTGCGGTCGCGCTGTTTGTAAGCCTGGGCCATGTCCAGAATGGCCTCGTCGACACGGGTGTTGTCCCGGCCCTGGGCCAGAACGGGAGTGAACGGGGACAACGTCAAGGCGCCCAGGAGCGCGAACGATGTCAGAATGGAAGAAAACTGCATGTGGGGATTATGGACAACTCGGATGATCTGAAGGCGGCACAGAAGAAAGCGCTGCGCAAGGAACTGCTTGAACAACGCCTGAACCTGCCGGACCGCCTACAGCGTGCGGATCTTTTGCAGCGGGTCATGCGCATCTGGCTGGTGGGTCGCCCCGATGCCGTCATTGGCGCCTACTGGCCCATCAAGGGCGAGTTCGATCCTTTGCCAGCCCTGCACCGCTGGAAGGAAGATGGAGAGCTGCTCGACGAGCCCCAGCCGCGGCGCATTGGCCTGCCGGTGGTCAATAAAGAGCACAAGACCATGATCTTCCATGCCTGGTACCCCGGCTGCCCCATGGAAGAAGATGCTTACGGCATTCCGAAGCCCAAGGACACCGAGGTCATCGTGCCCACGCTGCTGTTTGCACCCTGTGTGGGCTATGGTCCTGGTGGCTATCGCCTGGGTTACGGCGGCGGTTTTTACGACCGTATGCTGTCCTCGCTGGAACCCAGACCCTTCACGGTGGGCTTGGCTTTTGGCACCGGCTTTGTAGAAGATTTCGAACCCGAACCCCACGACATGCCGCTGGACGCCATCCTCAACGACCACGGTGTGGTCTGGCCCATCAACTGACCATGTCGGTTACCCAGGACCTGCTGGACCCGCTGCTCGACGCTACCTTCAAGGGGTTTCCGCACCACAGCGGGCCGCTGCGCCGTTCGCAGATAGGGGCCCAAGGCTGGAACGTGCTGCGTGGCGATCTGCCGCTGCCGATTGCCCTCATCAAGCAGGACCTGCTGCGCCACAACCTGCGCTGGATGCAGGACTTTGCCGCGTCCCGCGGGCTGGGGCTGGCACCGCACGGCAAGACGTCCATGTCGCCGCAACTGTTCCAGATGCAGATGGATTCGGGCGCCTGGGGCATGACTTTTGCCACGGTGACACAGATGCGCACCGGCATCAGCGCCGGCGTGCAGCGCTGCCTGATTGCCAACCAAGTTTTTACTGCGCTGGATTTGCAGGGCATTGATGCCATGCGGCGCGAACATCCGGGACTGCGCGTGGTGTTTCTGGTGGATTCTGCGCAGCAGCTGGCCCTGATCAAGGCCTGGCGCCAGAAGAACCCGTCGGCGCAACCCTTTGAGGTGCTGCTCGAAATGGGGGTGGATGGCGGGCGCACGGGTTGCCGTACTGCAGAGCAGGCCCTGGAACTGGCCGGGCGGCTGCACAACAGTTCGGCCGTGCGGCTGGTGGGTGTGGAGTGCTACGAAGGTCTGGCGGCGCAGGGAAACACGGCGCAGGACCAGCTTTACGCCCAGAGCCTGATGGACCGGGTGGAGGCGGTGGCGCGCGCCTGCGACGCCCAGAATCTGTTTGACAGCGACGAGGTCATCGTCACCGCCGGCGGTTCGGCCATTTTTGACCTGGTCGCCGCACGGCTCAAACCCGCGCTGCGTCGCCCGGTACTGGGTCTGCTGCGCTCGGGCTGCTACGTGACGCACGACCAGGGCACCTACCAACGCATGATGCGCGCGGTGGCCGAACGCACCGGCTGCACCGACGGGCTGGAAGCCGCCATGGAAGTGTGGGCCTGCGTGCAGTCCTGCCCCGAGCCGGGGCTGGTGATTCTGGCGGCGGGCAAACGCGACCTGTCCTACGACTGGGAGATGCCACGCCCGCTGGCGGTGCTGCCCCAATCCGCCGTGGAACGGGACCCCGCCCATCTGCAGCCGGTAGGGGAGGACTGGAAGGTGGTGGCGCTCAATGACCAGCACGCCTATCTGCGTGGCAGCGGCGCGGCCTTCGAAGCGCTGGGCGTGGGCGACCTGGTTGGCCTGGGTATCTCGCACCCCTGCACCACCTTTGACAAATGGCGCTGGATGCCGGTGGTCGATGCGTCCTACACCGTATGCGACGCCATCACCACCTGTTTCTGAAACGCTAGCGTGCCGCGCTCAGTGCACGGGCATCGTTCTCGTATCCCTGCAAAACCTGCGAGAGCTTGGTGCGCTGGGCTGGCGTTGCGCTGTTGTGCAGAGTGGCCAGCAACTGGCAGGTGTGCTGCCGCATGCGGTCTTGGTACTGGCGCAGTGCCGCCTGCGGGGAATGCACACTGCGGTTGAGCAACGCCTGCAGTTCCACCTGGGCCTGTGCTTCGGTGGCGTTGCCCGAGCGCAATGCCTGGAGGGTCTGCAGGGTGTCCTGCTGGCGGCGCAGCCTTTCCCGGTACAGGGTGTTGGCTTCCAGCGGCGACGCCTCCAGCAGTGCGCGCATGCGCTCTGCTTGCCCATCGCTCAAACGCCCATAGAACGACTCGGCGCGTTCCACAAATTTTTTCAGGCGGTCACTTGCGCGCTCAGCGGGGGTGCCGTCCAGCCAGTCTTCGCGCCACTCCTGGTTGCGTTTTTCCCAGGTGCGTTCCAGGTGCACCAGTTGGGATGGCTGCAACAACGGTGCCACCGCTGCGGCCGTGGGCAGGATGCGTCCGGTCGCGACCAGCAGCCGCGTCTCGATGGTGGTGTAAATGCTGCAGACCTGCTCGGCCGACACGGTCTGGTTGACCAGGGGCTGCAGGCCTTTGAGCAATTCTGCGTACTGGGGCAGTTCTTCCTTGCGGTGCCAGTCCTGCCAGGTCTGCAGGTCGGCCCGCACCCGCAGGGTTTGGGGCGTGTCGAAGTCCAGGTAGCTGTCGAGCCACCAGTAGGTCAGGTCGGGCGCATTGTTGTAGCCCAGACGGACCGCGCTACAGCCGCCCATGATCATCGCGCTGGCGAGCACGCTGATAATGGCGAACCAGCGAATACAGGAACGCAAGAAAAGGGACATGAACGTGGTTTCAACACAAAGGAATGGGGAAGAGGTCATCCACCGCAACCCGGTGGACGTGGTCATTATGGCGGCGGGCAAGGGAACGCGCATGAAGAGCAAGCTGCCCAAGGTGTTGCACCAGCTCGCCGGGCGCGCCCTGCTGCAGCATGTGGTGGACACGGCCGGCGAACTGATGGCGCGCAAGGTGGTGGTGATTACCGGCCACGGTGCTATCGAAGTTGAAGCAGCTCTCGCAGTCAACACGGGGGCTAGAGCCGAATTTGCCTTGCAATGTGTGCGCCAGGATCCGCAGCTGGGTACCGGCCATGCCGTGCAGCAGGCGGTGCCCGCGCTGGACGACGACGGCATCGTGGTGGTGCTCTCGGGGGATGTGCCGCTGACGCAATCCACGACGCTAATGCACCTGATCGCTGCGTGCGCTGGCAAGAGCCTGGCCCTGCTGACGCTCGAAATGCCCAATCCCGCGGGCTATGGCCGCATCGTGCGTGCCGGTGGTACGCGCGATGGTGCCGTGCAGGCCATCGTGGAGCACAAGGATGCCAGCGATGCCCAGCGCCAGATCACCGAGATCTACAGCGGCATCATGGCCGTGCCCGCGGCGCAGCTCAAGCGCTGGCTGGCCCGGCTGGACAACAAGAACGCCCAAAGCGAGTACTACCTGACCGACATCGTGAAGTTTGCGGTGGCCGACGGGGTGCCGGTGGTGGGCCACAAGATTGCCGATGCGGTGCAGGTGGCTGGTGTCAACAGCCCGGTACAGCTGGCCGAACTGGAGCGCGCCTACCAGCTGCGCCAGGCCCACCGCCTGATGGAAGAAGGCGTGCGTCTTGCGGACCCGGCACGCATCGATGTACGGGGCGATCTGCTGTGCGCGCACGATGTGAGCATCGACGTGAACTGCGTCTTCATGGGGCAGGTCAGCCTGGGCGAAGGCGTGTCCATCGGCGCCAACTGCGTGATTGCCAATGCAGTCATAGAGGCAGGAGCGGTGATCCATCCGTTCACCCACATCGACGGAGAAAAGATGGGCGTGACCGTGGGGCCGGGCGCGCTGATTGGTCCGTTTGCGCGCCTGCGCCCCGGTGCGCGGCTGGGGGCCGAAGTGCACATTGGCAACTTTGTGGAAGTGAAAAACTCCACGCTGGCCGCAGGTGCCAAGGCCAACCACCTGGCTTATCTGGGCGATGCCACGGTGGGCGAGCGCGTCAACTACGGCGCGGGCAGCATCACCGCCAACTACGACGGTGCCAACAAGCACCGCACCGTGATCGAGGCTGACGTGCATGTGGGCAGCAACTGCGTGCTGGTGGCGCCGGTCACGATTGGGGCCGGTGGAACGGTGGGCGGTGGCTCCACCATCACCAAGAGCACTGAGCCCGGCGCGTTGAGCGTGGCGCGCGGCCGGCAAATCAGCATTGCCCACTGGGAGCGCCCCAGGAAGGCACCCAAGTCCTGACAGGAGACCGCCATGGATGACGCTTCTGCCCAACGTATCGCACAACTGGAGGCCGACCTGGCCGCTGCCCGGCGCGAGATGCAGGACTTCACCTACACCGTGTCGCACGACCTGCGTGCGCCGCTGCGCCACATCATTTCCTATGCCCGGCTGGCGCAGGAAGATGCAGGGCCGCAACTGAGCGGTGATGTGCTGGGCTTTCTGGCCACGGTGACGGATTCGGCGCGCAACATGGGCGCCATGCTCGATGCCCTGCTGGAGCTGTCACGCTTGGGGACGGTGGCGCTGGATGTGGAGTCGGTACCTTTGCAGGCGATGGTGGAGGACGTGGCCTTGTCCTTGCGCAACGCCCATCCCCAGCGTGCGATCGACTGGCGTATTGAACTGGATGCGTGTTCTGTGACCGGCGACGCCAGCCTGCTGCGCCAGGCATTGGTGTGCGTGCTGGACAACGCGATGAAGTTCACCGCGCCGCGTGCACACGCCGAAGTTGCCGTCTCAGCCCATGCCGACGCGCCAGCGCAGCGCGTGGTGATTGCGGTGCAGGACAACGGTGTCGGTTTCAACCCGGTGTTGCAAGACAAGCTGTTTCAGCCTTTTCACCGGTTGCACAGCAGCAGCCAGTTCAGTGGCCTGGGTCTGGGGTTGGCCCAGGTACGCAAGATCGTGGTGCGCCATGGCGGGCAGGTGGCCATCGCGGCCCGCGTGGACGGTGGCTGTACGGTCACATTGACCTTGCCGCTGGCCTAGCTCAGCGGCAGCTCGGCCCCAAACTTGCTGCGTTTGACGCTGAAGAACGCCTTGACGTTGCGCACGTTGGCGTCCACCGTGAACAGCCGCTGCGTCAACGCCTGGTAGGCCGGCATGTCGCGGGTGTGCACTACCAGGCAGAAGTCCGGCCCGGGAGATACGCGGTAGCACTGCTGTACCGCCGCGTCCTGGGCGATGCGGGTTTCAAAGGCTTCCAGTGCGCCCGCATCCTGGCGGTCCAGCGTGATCTCCACGATGGCGGTCAATCCATGGCCCAGCGTCTGCGCCATGCGCTCCGGGTTGAGCACCGCCACCTGGCGTTCGATGAGGCCCGCCTCATGCAGCCGTTTGACTCGCCGCAGGCAGGTGGGCGGCGAGGTGTGCACACGCTCGGCCAGCGCCTGGTTGCTGAGGGATGCATCGCGCTGCAACTGGTCCAGCAGCAGCAGGTCGATTGCATCGAGTTCAATTGATTCCATAAACGTCAGAAAGTTGGTATTAAATTACATTCAATGGTCTGCATGAAATTTTCAGTCAATTCAGCGTAAATATCAATCAGATATTTTTCTGCATCCGTCCTAGGATGCATCCAATTCGATTCATTGGGAGAAAAGCTATGTGTGGCATCGTCGGCGCGGTATCTACCCGCAACATCGTTCCCGTGTTGGTTCAGGGCCTGGAGCGGCTCGAATACCGTGGCTATGACTCCTGCGGTGTAGCCGTCTATGCGCAGGATGGCACACCCGGCCTGCGCCGCGCGCGCAGCACCTCGCGCGTGGCGGAATTGATGGAGCAGGTGGCAGCCGGGTCGGTGCAGGGCACGCTGGGCATTGCCCACACCCGCTGGGCCACCCATGGCGCACCCGCGGTCCATAATGCCCACCCCCATTTCAGCCATGGCCCCGGCGCCGATGTTTCGGGCAAGCCGGGTCGTATAGCGCTGGTGCACAACGGCATCATTGAAAACCACGACGAGTTGCGCGCAGCCCTCCAGGCCAAAGGCTATGTATTCGACAGCCAGACCGATACCGAGGTGATTGCACACTTGATCGACAGCCTGTACGACGGCGACCTGTTCGAGGCTGTCAAGGCTGCCACCGTGCAACTGCACGGCGCCTACGCCATCGCGGTGTTCTGCAAGGACGAGCCGCACCGCCTGGTGGGTGCGCGTGCGGGTTCCCCGCTGATCCTGGGTGTGGGCAAAGACGGGCAGGAGCATTTCCTGGCCAGTGACGCCATGGCCCTGGCCGGTGTGACGGACCAGATCGTGTACCTCGAAGAGGGCGATCTGGTGGATGTGCAGCTGGGCAAATACTGGCTGTTCGACAAGGCGCACAAAGCCGTGGCACCTGCACAGCGTCCGGTGAAGACGGTGCATGCCCACAGCGGTGCCGCCGAACTCGGCCCTTATCGTCACTACATGCAGAAGGAAATTTTCGAGCAGCCACGCGCCATTGCCGACACGCTCGAAGGCGTGGAGGGCATCGCCCCCGAACTGTTTGATGGGCAGATGAACCATGCCCCCGGCGCCAACGCAGCGCGGGTATTTGCCCAGATCGACTCGGTGCTGATTCTGGCCTGTGGCACCAGCTACTACAGCGGCTGTACGGCCAAGTACTGGATCGAGAGCATCGCCAAAGTGCCCTGTCAGGTCGAAGTGGCCAGCGAATACCGCTACCGCGACTCGGTACCCAACCCCAACACGCTGGTGGTTACCATCACCCAGAGCGGAGAAACCGCAGATACGCTGGCCGCCCTGCGCCACGCCCAGTCCTTGGGTATGAAGCACACGCTGACCATTTGCAATGTGGCCACCAGTGCCATGGTGCGCGAATGCAGTCTGGCCTATGTAACGCGCGCGGGGGTAGAAATCGGTGTGGCGTCTACCAAGGCGTTCACGACCCAGTTGGCGGGCCTGTTCCTGTTGACCCTGTGCCTGGCGCAGGCCAAGAGCCGACTCAGTGACGCAGAAGAAGCGCGCCATCTCAAGGCCATGCGCCACCTGCCCACTGCGCTGCAGGCCGTACTGGCGCTGGAGCCGCAGGTCATGGCGTGGGCGGAAGACTTTGCCAGGAAGGAAAATGCCCTGTTCCTCGGCCGGGGTTTGCACTACCCGATTGCGCTGGAAGGCGCACTCAAGCTCAAGGAAATCAGCTACATCCACGCGGAAGCCTACCCCGCTGGCGAACTCAAACATGGCCCGCTGGCCCTGGTGACCAGCGAGATGCCGGTGGTGACCGTGGCGCCTAACGACGCGTTGCTGGAAAAACTCAAGAGTAATCTGCACGAAGTGCGCGCCCGAGGAGGCGTGCTGTATGTGCTGGCCGATGGCGACACCCGCATCGAAAGCGGTGAAGGTCTGCACGTGATCCGCATGCCCGAGCACTACGGTGAGTTGTCACCCCTGTTGCACGTGGTGCCGCTGCAAATGCTGGCCTACCACACGGCCTGCGCCCGCGGAACCGATGTGGACAAGCCGCGCAACCTGGCCAAGAGTGTGACAGTGGAGTAAGGGCGCTGCGATAGCCCTCGGTCAACGTCCGGTAAGTGGGAACAGAAACTTACCCAAGAGCACGAAATCAGAAGTGTCTGGTAAAACTACCATCGCAAAATGCGCGGCCCCAGGAGCGCGCCGGCCAGTGTCGGAATGGCGATCCCCAGTACATACCAGACGCCCAGAAAAGGGGCCGCCGATTCCGGGCAGTGCAGTGCATAGACCAGCGCGCTCAGTGCACCCGACAGCAAGCCAGAGCTGGCGCCCGCCAGCGCCAGACGTGTGGGTGCAAGATCTTTCATGCACCAGAATGTCGCGATAAACAGCGGTACCGAGAGCATGGCAATGTTGAACGGGCAGGATTTCCATGTGTTGCCCAGAATCAGGTCGAGACGCTGCTCCGGCACAGCCCCGAGCAGTGCAATGGCTGCTGCCAGCCAAAGGGCCAGTACCGGTGCTGCCATCGCCGCCCAGGCAAATCCCACACGAACACCCGGGCGGGACAGTCGCTCGGTGGCCACCAGTCCAGCAAGTGCCAGGCACGCTGCGAAAGCCAGTTTCATCCAGAAACTGGGCTCGGTGGCGACCTGCAGCAGGTCGGGTCGCAAGCCCAGTGTCATCAGCATCAACAGGGCGGCTCCCGGTATCCCCATGCCCAGCGCCATGGCGAAGCGACGGCCCACCGCGTGGGCAGGTACCGGCGCCGCACTGGTGGCCAGTAGCGAAATAAGTTCATCCGTTTTCATACCATTCCCCTGATTCTGGCGGCCAATGCCTTCATGCCCCGGTGCACACCGATTTTGATGGCGGACTCCGACATGCCCGTGAGTTTTGACGCCTCAACGACCGACAAGCCTTCCACTTTCACATGCACGATGGGCAAGCGCTGCTTGTCAGGCAGAGTGTCCAGCAATTTGCCCAGATCCCGCTTTGCGTCGGCAGCGTCGGTGTCGGACTGGGCAAACACTTCCAGTTCATCATCGAGCGGATCGGTCAGCGCTTCACGCGAAGCGCGGGCACGCAGCATGTCCACCAGCTTGTAGCGCGCAATCGCGTGCACCCATGCCGTCAGCGGCTGGTCGCTGCGGTAGGTGTGGCGCTGGTTGTGCACCGCAAGCAGTGTTTCTTGCACGAGGTCCTCTACTTCGTCCGGGCGCTGGAACAGCCGCTTTCTGAAATAGGCGCGCAAGTGCGCACCCAGGGCTTTCAGAAAGCCGTGGTAAGCCGCTGAGTCGCCGCCGAGACCGAGAACCAGCAGCTCGCGCAGCCGGCTCTCGGTCTCCATGAACCGGGCGTCTCTTGGGTGAGTTCGTTCCATTGCGGGTTTGGGTTGCAGAAGGTGCAAAAAATATTTTTGAAGAATTTTGCGGGGCACTGTAACCCGCAGCCGTATTGCACCGAACTAATGCTCAGACTGTAACGGACGCCTGCTCAAGGGCCAGCACAGTCTGTATCAACCCACCCATGTATTTCACAGGAGTTATTTTCATGATCACACGTTCTCTCACCGCTACCACTCTGGCCCTTGCAGCGCTGTCCAGCGGTGCTGCCATGGCCCAGGAAAAACCCATGGACGGCAAACCGGCCATGGAAAAGTGCTTTGGCGTTGCCATGGCCGGCAAGAACGACTGCGCTGCAGGCCCAGGTACCACCTGTGCAGGCACCTCGAAGATGGACTACCAGGGCAATGCCTGGAAATTCGTTCCCGCAGGCACCTGCACCACCATCAAGACCCCCAAGGGCATGGGCTCCCTGAGGTCGATGTAAGTCGTTGAACGCAGCGAGGGCGCCATCATGCGTTATCCCGACATCACGGCCGGCCTCGGACTGAAACCGCAGCATTTCGATGCTGCGTTAGAAAATGCCGACACCGGAATGTGGTTCGAAGTGCACCCGGAGAATTACCTGGTGGATGGCGGCCCTCGCCGCGCGCTGCTGGAATGCATCCGGGCTCGCCACCCGGTATCTTTGCATGGTGTTTCGCTGTCGCTGGCCGCAGACGTTGCGCCGGACCAGGCCCATCTGGCACGGCTGGCCGCATTGGTCGAGCAGATTGAACCGGTGCTGGTTTCAGAGCATCTGGCCTGGTCGGCCTGGCGTGGCATGTATTTGCCAGACCTTCTGCCTTTCCCCAGAACGCAGGCGGCGCTCTCGCGCATTGCCAGCAATATTGCGTGCGCCCAAGACGCATTGGGGCGGCGTATCGCGATTGAAAACCCCTCGCACTACATTGCCATCGCGGGGCACGACTGGGATGAGATTGGTTTCTTGACCGAGTTGACACGGCGCACCGGGTGCGGACTGCTGCTCGATGTCAACAACGTGTACGTCAGTGCCAACAACCAGGGTTATTCCGCCGAGGCGTATATCGATACATTTCCCGCCGACGCGCTGATGGAAATCCATCTGGCGGGCCACAGCCTCGATCCGCAACTCGGCAAGGGCCTGCTGATCGACTCGCACGATGCGCCCATTGCACCCGAAGTCTGGCGTCTCTATGAACGCTTGATTACGCGCTGCGGTCCGTGCCCCACCCTGATCGAACGCGACGAACAGATCCCAGCGTTCGCCGACTTGCTTGCGGAACGCTGCAAGGCGCACGCCTTGCTGTGCAACACGGAACTGGCTTGCGTATGAACGGCACACTTGCCAGTTTCCAGGATGACTTTGTTCAGTCCCTGCTGGCACCGCAGAGCGACATGCCGTCGACCCTGCGCACGCTGACGCTTCAGCCGGGCTTCGCGGTGTATCGCAACACGGTGATGAAGGGATGTATTGATGCACTGCAGGCCAATTTCCCGGCGGTGCTGAGGCTGGTGGGAGAGGAATGGTTTCGCGCTGCGGCTGCACTGCATGTGCGTGCGCAACCGCCAGACGATGCGCGCCTGTTGCAGTATGGGGTGGACTTTCCTGCGTTTCTGCGGAACTTCGCGCCAGCGACGGAGTTGCCTTACCTGTGGGCTGTGGCCCAGCTCGACCGATTCTGGACGGAGGCCCATGCTGCCAGTGATGCGGATGTATTGACGCCGTCCGTGCTTGCGGGCCTGCCCCCTGCGCAAATGGGTGAGCTGGTATTGAACCCACATCCTGCTACGCGCTGGGCCTGGTACGACGACCAACCCATCTACACACTGTGGCAGCGAAACCGTGACGCCCCCTGCATGGGCGATGGCGACGATGTGACCTGGTGCGGCGAAGGTGCCCTCATCACCCGGCCCGCCGGCCAGGTGCAATGGACCGAGTTCGGTGCTGCTGGATGTGCATTTCTCGATGCCTGTTGTGCGGGCCAGCCGCTGGCACAAGCCGCCGAAGACGCATTGGCGCACGACGCGCAGGTCGACCTGGCGCAACTAATGGCCTCACTACTGGATGCGGGAGCCTTCAGTGCAACAAACCCCGTGCGCAATACACCATGAACAAGGATTCAAGATGATCTCACCACTTTCCAACCCTACACCCGGCAGCGTGGCCCATGGCCTGCGGGGCACATGGAGCACCCTGGCAGAACGGATTTCTCAGCTGGTGACGCACGATGTATTGGCACCCATTGACCGGGTGGCTATCGGCGCCATCTTTTTCCTGTCGGGGCGTACCAAAGTCGACGGTTGGCTCACGGTGAACGACAGCGCCTATGCCCTGTTTCGTGATGAATTCAGACTCCCGCTTATCCCACCTGAGATCGCTGCCAACGCAGCGGCCTGGGCCGAGCATCTGTTTCCTATGCTGCTGGTACTCGGGCTGTTTACCCGCCTGTCCGCGCTGTCGTTACTCGGGATGACACTCGTTATCCAGGTCTTCGTGTATCCAGATGCGTGGCCCACCCATTTGTCGTGGGCGGGCCTGCTGTTGTACCTTGTGGGACGTGGCGGGGGACGATTTTCCCTGGATCATATTTTGCGAATTCGATAGTCATACTGCGCAAGAACAAAAGCCGAAAAGCCAAAATTTCAAGCAATATGAAAGACGGGTGCCACCAACACCGCACCCATGAATGCATAAGGGAGAACCAACTCAGCGCACCGACAGCGGTGCCACCAACAGCTGTGGGAAAAGAGACGGACAATCCATCAACCCAACCCGATTCAGGCAAACATGGCTCCCAAAACTCCCACCACGCTCGGTAGCTCTGCTGTTCCCAGCAGTCGCCTGGGGCGTCTGGTGCGCCTAGGTGGAATGGCCACTGGGGTGGCGGGCAACATGCTGATGGCGGGTGCCCAGCAGCTTGCCCAGGGCAAACGTCCCAAACTCAGCGATCTGCTACTCACCCCGGCCAACGCGCTCAAGATCACACAGCAGCTCGCACAAATGCGCGGCGCGGCGATGAAGGTGGGGCAACTCATCTCGATGGATGCTGGCGACCTGTTGCCGCCCGAGATGGCCGCCATACTGGCGCGCTTGCGCTCCGACGCCCACGCCATGCCACAGCGCCAGGTGCAAGCCGTACTCACGGCCAATTGGGGAGCCAAGTGGCAGCAGCGCTTCGCGTCGTTCTCTTTCACACCTGTTGCGGCCGCCTCCATAGGCCAGGTGCACCGCGCAACCACCCAGGACGGGCGGGACCTGGCCATCAAGATTCAGTACCCGGGGGTTCGCAAAAGCATCAGCAGCGACGTGGACAATGTGGCCTCACTCCTGCGGTTATCAGGCTTGCTGCCCAAATCACTGGATATTGCGCCACTGCTACTAGAGGCCAAACGCCAGCTCCGTGAGGAAGCTGACTACCTTGCAGAGGGGGCGCACCTGCGGCGTTTCAACGAACTGCTGGCTGGCACCCCCGAGTTTGTCGTGCCTTTGCTGCACGCGGACTTCACGACCAGGAATGTGCTGGCCATGTCCTATGTCTCAGGGGTTTCCGTGGAATCGATAGAGACCGCACCGCAGGCTGAGTGCGACCGTATGCTCAGTCTGCTGGTTGACCTGTTGTTTCGTGAGTTGTTTGAGTTTGGACTGATGCAAACGGATCCCAACTTTGCGAACTACCGTTATGACCCCGAGAGCCAGCAACTGATCCTGCTGGACTTTGGTGCCACCCGCAGCTTTGCTCCCGCTTTCGGACAGGCTTACAAACAGTTGATGTCCGCCACGATGGCGGGCGACCGCGACGCCATGGCGCAAGCGGGGGCGTCAATCGGCTACTTCGACGGGAACACTCTTGCAAAGCACCAAACGGCTGTGCTTGACATGTTTGAGATGGCGCTTGAACCACTGAGGTTTGACGGCGCGTTTGACTTCGGCACCACCGACATGGCACCACGCCTGCGCGAGGCTGGCATGGCCTTGGGTCTGGACCGGGATTTTTGGCATATTCCCCCCATCGATACGCTATTCTTGCATCGCAAGCTTGGCGGCCTGTTTCTGCTGGCGGCACGGCTCAAGGCCCGGGTGAACGTGCGGCAACTGGTGCTGCCGTATCTTCAAGCTCCACCGCTTCAGTGACGCTTCGTTTTACAAGTGGCGCTCCAAGTACGGCGGCATGGGATGCCAGTGAAGCCGAACGACAAACCGAACAGGACGCTCGCCCTAAGGCCGCCGGAAAGCCACTTGCTGACTGGCCCAGTATTTTGAATTCAGTTGGTCGAGCCGCACCTCACCTCCGGTAGAGGGGGCGTGCACAAAGCGGCCTTGCCCTAC
>CAUJJV010000217.1 GCA_963205375.1 Pseudomonadota bacterium | reverse complement strand
GTTGAGCGAAGGCGCACGCGTCATGCGCGGCGAAGGCGAGCGCCAGAAGGAAGAAAAAGTATCCGACTTCCGCGAAGCCATGGCGTGGCTCATCGGCCAGGCCGAGCACGCCACCAGCCGCCAGCGCTACAAAGGTCTGGGTGAAATGAACCCCAGCCAGCTGTGGGAAACCACCATGGACCCCACCGTGCGCCGCCTGCTCAAGGTGCAGATCGACGACGCCATCGAAGCCGACCGCGTATTCACGATGCTCATGGGCGACGAAGTGGAACCGCGCCGTGAGTTCATTGAGACCAATGCCCTGCGTGCGGGGAATATTGACGTGTAAACGCTCTCAATATTTATGGCTCGTGAACTCATTCTTTACTGCGACGAATCTGACTCCGCTGGGAAGCACTACGGCAATTTCTATGGCGGTGCCCTTGTGGAGTCTTCGCATTTAGCAGAAGTCATTGAGCGACTGAATAGCTGCAAGGCCAAGCTGAACCTGCTTGGCGAGGTGAAATGGCAAAAGATTACAGAGCCATATGCCCAAAAATATATCGAGCTTGCTTCTGAAATCTTCGATTTGGTGCGTGAAGGTAAGCTCAAGCTGCGTGTCATGTTTACGCAGAATTATTTTTCAGCATACCGACTCACGTCCGAGCAGCGCGAAAACGGCTTCTTCCTTCTGTATTACCAGTTCATCAAGCACGCGTTCGGCTTGAAACATGGCGGCCTTCCCAATTTCCAGCCCGCTGGCGTACGCATCTACTTTGACAAGCTTCCCGATACCGCCGAAAAATGCGCTGCGTTTAAAGGCTACGTTACGGGTCTCACCAAAAGTGTTGATTTCAGGCGCGCAGGCATAGTCATCAGGCAAGATCAATTGGCTGAAATCGACTCTAAGGAGCACGTCATATTGCAGGCACTGGATCTGGTGCTTGGTGCGATGCAATTCAGACTGAACGACAAGCACAAAGAAATGCCGGAAGGCAGCAACCGCCGCGGCAAACGCACCATCGCCAAAGAGCGTGTGTACAAACATGTTCTGGGTGAGATCCGCAATACCTATGGCGGCAAAGCATTTAACGTCGGTACAAACACAGGTAGACCGCAGGGAATGCTGAGCTTGTGGGCTGACCCATACAGGCACTGGCTGTTCAAGCCCGCAGATGGCGCCATCCGCCCTGAGTTTGCGAAAAAACGGGGCGGAAAATAAAAAGGCCCCGCGTTCACTACATTAGCGTCCCAAGTGGAACTTGGGCGTTCGTGAATCGAAGGGCCGGCCAGAATCGTACCATAGACCCGTTTTTTGAGTCCATCGCCGTGTAGAACCACACCGTATGCCCACCCTCAACCAGCAGCGCACGCAAAAGTATCTGCACGCCCGCCAGCAGCATCCCGCTTGGCTGCTACTCGCATCCCGACGTGCGCCGCTGATGCTCAGTTGCCTGGAGGCACTGTTCGAGCACCAGCGCGATGGCGTGCCCTTCGATGCTGCCGTACAGGCGCTTGCAGACCTGCTGGCCGCACACGCCAACGACCCGGACTTCGAGATCAACACCGAGGACGTGGCGGCCCAGGCGCGGCACGAACTGCGCGAATGGATTCAGCGCGCGCTGGTCACAGAACGCGAAGGCCGCGTGTTTGAAACCGATGCGCTCAAGACAGCCATGCGCTTTGTGGCGCAGCTGGACCATCGCATGATGACCTCCACCGCCTCGCGCCTGGCCGTGGTGCAGCGCGAAATCGACAACCTGGCCGCAGCACTCAACCCCGACCCGCAAAGCCGCACCGCGCATCTGGAGCGCCGCATGGCCGAGCTGCAGCAACAATTGGACGATGTCCGTGCAGGCCGTATCGCCACGCTGACAGAGGAACAAGCTACGGAGGGCATCCGCGAGGTCTATGCCCTGGCCACCAGCCTGCGGGCGGATTTCCGGCGCGTGGAGGATTCGTGGCGCGAAGCCGACCGCGCGCTGCGCCAAGCCATCATCAGTGCCCAATACCATCGAGGCGCGGTGATGGACCAGTTGCTCGACGGCCATGCCAGCCTGCTCAACACACAAGAAGGCCGTGTGTTCGAGGGTTTCCAGCAGCAGCTGAACCAACAAAGCGAGCTGGCCGAAATGCGATTGCGCATCCGGGCCATCCTGAAGCACCCCAGTGCCACGCGCGCGCTGGACGATGTGCAACACAGCACCCTGAGTCTGCTGGTGCAGCAGCTCATCAAGGAAGCCCAGGTGGTGCAGGCCGTGCGCGCACGCAGCGAGCGGGAGGTCAGCCAGTTCATGAAAACCGGGCAGGCCGCCGAGAACCAGCGTGTGGGCCAATTACTCAACGACATCCTGCAACAAGCCCTGGAAGTCGATTGGCAGCGCCAAGCTGTGCGGCGTCAGGAGGCATCGCTGCCACCATTAGGCGTAGCGTTGGCCGGCCTTCCGCTGATTGAGCGGCTACGCGTCAAATCGCTCGACGGCGGCGGTGACACCGAGCTGCTGCTGACCACGCAATATGCCGACCTCGACCAAGTGGAAGACGAGTTCTGGCAAGCCTTTGAGGGCCTGGACCGGGAGGCGGTGCTGGCGCAGACCCTGCAAACCCTGGAACACAGCGGCCAAGCCATGACCCTGGCCGCGTTGACCCAAGCGCTGCCGCCGGGTGCGCATGACCTGGAAACGCTGACCCTGTGGCTGGCCCTGGCGCGCGAGTCGGGGGCGGTGTTCCACGACGGGCAGCAAGAGCAGATTACCACCCGCAACCAGGAAGGCGAATGGCAATTCACCGTGCCGCACGTGGCGCTGGAAGCGAGCGCAGTACGGGGGGCACATATCGATGGATGATATAAAAATAATAGCTGCTTGTGCATATTCCACGGGGGCTACAGGCAGAAAACGTTCTTTTTTGAAAGTCCCCGATGCCATCTGACATGCCAGACATCTTTGACCAGTGGGCCGACGACGCCCCCATTCCGGAAACGGCGGGCACGACCGAAACACCCGATGCTCCCACCGCAGAGTCCGCCTCAGCCACGCCTGCCGCCCTACGCCGTGCGGTGCAGGAGTTGCTCAAGCACGGATGGCTGGAGCAAACGACCAAGCCCCACCTGTTTCGCCAGATCAGCACCCAGACCAGTCGTGTGGATGTGCTGCTGGAACCGCTGGACCTGTGCGTGAAAGTAGACGACCACCGTGGCCTGGTCTTTATCGCCATTGCCGCCACCTACCAACCGGACGGCGAAGACGAAGACGAGTGGACGCATCCGCTGGTGCGCCGCCAACGACTGACGCTGGAGCAATCGCTGCTACTGGCCATTTTGCGGCGCGAGTTTCTGCAACGCGAGCAGGAAAGCGGTTTGGGCACGCCCGTGCATGTGGTGGTGGACAACCTGCTGCCCCAGATTGAGATCTATCTTGGCAGCACCGGCAGCGACATGCAGGAGCGCAAGCGGCTGATGAATTTGCTGGAGAACCTGCGCGGGCACGGCGTGGTGTCTGAGGTGGATGCACAAGACCGCTTCACCATCCGCCCCATGATCGTGCACCTGGCCAACCCGGAAAACCTGCAAACCTTGCTGCAACGGCTGCGCGAGATCAGCGGCAACAGCGATAGCAACAGCACAACGCCGGAGGCAGAAGCATGACGCCCGGCTACCGCCTGCAAGAACTGCACTTGTACAACTGGGGCGCCTTCGCAGGCCGCCACCAGGCCCATATCGACGCGGCCAACACCGCCATCATCGGCCCGACCGGCAGCGGCAAGACCACGCTGATCGACGCGCTGATGACACTCCTGTGCGCCAACCCACGCTACAACCTGGCCTCGACGGGCGGGCATGAAAGTGATCGCGATCTGGTGTCGTATGTGCGCGGCGCCAGTGGTCCCGGCCATGCCGGAGACGATAGTGACCACTTGGCACGCACCGGCCGCTGCGTCACCGGCATCGCCGCCCGCTTGGTGCGGGGCGAGGATGCAACCGACAGCGTGTTGATTGGCGCCATCTTCTGGTTCGACGGCAGCAGCTCCGGTGCCACTGACCTGAACCGGCGCTGGTGTTTTGCACAAGGTGCCGGGCACAGCCTCGACGCCTGGCTGGAAGAACACCACAGCGGCGGTGCGCGGGGCTTGGGCAAGCTCGAAAAAGCCACCGAAGGCCTGCGCATATTCCCCAGCAAATCGACCTATCTGGCACGACTACAAAGCTTTTTTGAAGTAGGGCCCAACGCCTTCACCCTGCTGAACCGCGCAGCGGGTTTGAAGCAGCTCAACAGCATTGACGACATCTTTCGCGAGCTGGTGCTGGATGACCACAGCGCCTTTGACGACGCGCTTAAGGTTGCCAACAGCTTCGACGAGCTGGCCGCCATCCACGCCGAGCTGGAGTTGGCCACCCGCCAATACCTGGCCCTGCTGCCCCTGCGCGACATGGCCTACCACGAGGCGCAGCAACACCAACGCCTGCAAGCGTTGCGCCTGTTGCAAACTGCGCTGCCGCACTGGTTTGCAGCACAAGGTGTGCGGCTGTGGGGTGCGCGTTGTGATGTGCTGCAAGCCCAATGGGAAGTGCAAAAACGCCTGGTGGCCGACGGAGCCTCTGCACTGGAGCAGGCCCGCGCACACGAGCATGCGCTGCTGGAAACCTATCTGCGCAACGGGGGTGGTGACATTGAATCGCTCCAGCAACTCATCCTCGTACAGCAAGCAGCCCTTGCGCACAAACAAAGGAATCTGAAGGACTACGAGGCACTTGCCCGCAACCTCGGCCTGCCCCTGGTGGCGCCCCTCAGCGCGCGAGCCCTGGCCGAGCACCAACAACAAGCCAGCCCCGCGCTGCAAGCACTGCAAGCCCAACAACAAAACCTGCAAGAAGCTGCCGAACAAGCGGTGGCGAATGAGCGCAACGCACACACCGCCTTGCAAGACTTGCGCGCCGAATTGCATGCCGTGCGCCAGCGCCCCGGCTCCAACCTGCCCACAGCGTTCACCGCGTTTCGCGCCGCGCTGGCCGATGCCCTGCAACTGCCGATGGACACACTGCCCTTTGTGGCCGAGTTGGTGGAAGTGCAAAAGAAGCAGCAGGCCTGGCGGGGCGCCATCGAGCGCGCGCTGGGCAGCCACCGCTTGCGCATTCTGGTGCCGCCAGAGGCTATGGGCGACGCGCTGCGCTGGGTGAACCAGCGCCATAACCACCTGCATGTGCGCCTGCTGGACGCGCGCGCGCCGGGCGCAGCCGTGTCGTTTTGGGAGGACGGCTATGCCACCAAGCTCAACCTCAAAGAGCACGCCTACACCGGCGCACTGCGCCAGTTGCTGGCCGAGCAAGACCGCCACTGCGTCGACAACGCCGAGGCCCTGCGTACCACCCCGCACGCCATGACGCAGCAGGGCCTGATGTCGGGCAAGGCCCAGCATTTCGACAAGCAAGACCAAAAGCGCATCGACCAAGACTGGATGACCGGCTTCGACAACCGCGACCGCTTGGCCAGCCTGGAGTCGCACATTACCGAGCACACCACACGCTGGGAAGCGCTACAAAAAGAGAAGCAGGTTGCGCAATCTGCGCAAGGGCAAGCGGCCTATTTTATGCAGTTATGGACGCAGTTGCACACCCTGCAATGGGACGACCTGGACACCGTGAACGCCCACACCCGGTGGCAACAATCGCAAGACCGCCTACAGGCATTGCTCGACCCGCAATCCAACACGGCCCAGGCCAAAGCGCACTGGGAAGCTGCAAAAGTCCAGACGCAGCACGCCACCGACGCCCTGCGCGCACTGGAGCAACAAGACGCCACACTGCAAGCCGACCAGCGCCATGCCAGCAAGCAGCAAACCCAATGCGCCACCCGCGTGGCCGAACACGCAGCCGAAGCGCCCCCTTGGGACGAGGAACGCGCGCAACTGTTACCCCACGGTCTGCCCACACTGGACTGCGACCAACTCGACACCCAGGAGCGCAAAGCACTGGCCGATGTCCGTCAACAGCTGGACACCCAAGTTCGCCAACTCACCGAACTGCATAAAGACATCATCCGCCAAATGGCCAAGGCGCAAAAGGAAGACCGGGGCGCCCTGGCCCAAGAGCTGCAGGAAGTCGACGCACTGCCGGTCTATCTGGGCCGCCTGTGCATGCTGGAAGAAGAAGACTTGCCGCCCAAGCGCCAGCGTTTTCAGGACTACCTCAACAGCGCCTCCGACCAAGGCGTGAGCACTCTGCTGTCAGGCATTGAAGCCCAGGTGGCTGAAATCACCGAGCGCCTGGACCGGCTGAACGACACCCTGGCCCGGGTAGATTTTCAGCAAGGGCGCTACCTGCAATTGGCGCCACAGCCCGTCATCCACCCCGTGCTGCAAGACTTGCAAAAAACTATGGCCCAACTGCGCAGCGAGCGCCTGCGCAACGACGATGGCCAAAGCCACTACCAGGCGCTGCAAACCATGGTGGAGCTGTTGCGCGACCATGCCACCAACCGCCGGACGAAAGCGGCGCAGGCACTGCTTGATGCGCGCTACCGCCTGCAGTTTGCGGTGCATGTGCTGGACCGCGAAACCCAACAGGTGCTGGAGCGACGCACCGGCTCCCAAGGCGGCAGCGGGGGCGAAAAAGAAATCATCGCCAGCTACGTGCTCACCGCCTCGCTGAGCTACGCGCTGTGCCCGCCGGGGCGCAGCCAGCCGCTGTTTGCCACCATCGTGCTGGACGAAGCCTTCTCCAAAAGCTCACAGGCCGTGGCTGCGCGCATCATTCAGGCGCTGCGCGAATTTGGGCTGCATGCCCTCTTCGTCACGCCCAATAAAGAACTGCGTCTACTGCGCAACCATACGCGCAGCGCTGTGCTCGTACACCGCCGCGGACGCCAAGCCACACTGGCATCCCTGAGTTGGCAGGAGCTGGATGCGCGGGCGCAGCAACGCCAGGAGATGCTTGAATCTGTGCATAAAAATGACCTCTAGCCCTCATCTAGCAAGCGCAAACAGCTATATTTTTCAGAGCATATGAAGTCCCCCCGCCAACTCGCCGACCAGCTGGCCCGCCAATGGCAGCGCGGTGAGTGGCGCGAACAACACTTGCTGCCCAACACGCATGCCTGGCCGTTGCGATTGTCCATTGGCGAACCCGATGCGAAAATCTTCCGCAACGACAGTGGCAGCGTTCGCAAGCATTTGCAGCAATGGCGTGCCATTGCCGAACATGGCCCTGGCCACGTGGAATGGAAACCACGCCAGTACCGAGGCGGGGCGACTTCCGTGGACATTCCCGTACATTGGGTGCTACGCCCGTCAGACTGTGCTGCAGCATTTTCCCAATGTGCTGACAGTAGCGGCGCGCAGGCCAGCGTCGATTACCACGCATTGACAGCGGTACTGCCCCAGGTGGACGCGCGCGTCCACCCCTTGTTGCTGCGTAGGCTCGGCCTGTGGCGAGGCACAGCCACTGAACAAGTCATCACCGCCACGCGCGTTGCGCTGCAATTGGAACCTGGCTGCGCCCAAGGTCGGCCTCTGCGTGCGCTGGCAGTCGCCGGCAACGACAGCAAGTTCTTCGAACGCCACGCGGGCCTGGTCACCGCCCTGCTCGACGATCGCTTTGATGGCGAAGCCAGCCGACAAGGCCTTGCTGCCTTCCTTGGCGCCGCCCCAGAAGGTGAACATTGGTTACTAGTGGCTCCCCTCGCAGAAGGACTACTGCCATTTCGGCGACAGCGTGTCGCGGCCAGTGAACTACAAGCAACGGCACTGCCCGCGAGCCACATTCTTTTGGTCGAAAACGAGCGCAGCCTGCACCAGCTACCCAAGCACGTGCCCGACACCATTGCCATCCTAGGGGCCGGGCTCAATCTGGGCTGGCTCTCTGCACCTTGGCTGCAGAAATGCGAGGTAGCGTATTGGGGCGACATGGACACCTGGGGCTTGGCCATGCTGGCCATAGCGCGTGGCCACCTGCCCCATCTGCATGCGCTGCTGATGGATAACGTAACTTTTGAGGCGTATCGCCATATGGCCGTGGCCGAGCCCGCGCATGCAGAAATGCCATTATCTGATCTACTACGGCCCGACGAAATCGGGTTGGACCGTACACTTCGCACACTGGAAACAGGCAGGCTTGAGCAGGAATTTTTACCTGTAACAGCTGTTGCGCAAGCTGTAGATGATTGGCTACAAGTCTGCAGAACGCCACTGCCCACCTGACATTTTGGAACTAGGCGCCAAAAAGAAGAGGTGTCCCACTTTCGTGAAACCGTGGCTTATTTCACAGGCTGGCACCGTGGTCTGCCAACCCATACTCTTTATAAGGGTATAGGATTCACTACTGCACCCCCACACACGACTACCACGGGCTATTTCCATGAGCAGCCTCCCGACCTACGCAGACCAAACGGACTGCCGCATTCTGGTTTGCGATGATTCCGCTGTCGATGCCATGTACCTGGCCGATCGGCTGCAGTCCCTCGGCTACATCCATGTGGACACCTTGACCGACCCGCGCGAAATCATGCCGGCGCTGGAGACGCGGGTGTGTGACCTGGTGCTGCTGGACATCTCCATGCCCTACCTGGACGGGCTGGAAATCATCCGGCTAGTGCGGCAGAAGTTCTCCGCTGCGGAGCTACCCATCCTGGTGATCACCGGCGCGGGTTCGACCGAAATCCGCAACACCGCTCTGCAGACCGGTGCCAACGACTACCTCACCAAGCCGATCGATCCGACCGAGATGTCGCTGCGGGCCCGCAATCTGCTGACCATACGCACCATCTACCGGGAAAACCAGACCATCCAGGAACAGCTGGAAAGCAAGGTGGCCGCGCGTACGGCCCGGCTGGACATGCTGATTGAAAATGGACTGCTCCTGTCCCGCACGCAGGACCGGTCCGCGCTCATCCGCCACACGCTGTTTGAGGGCGGCGCCTGCTGAACTGCGATGCGGCCTCGATGTACCTGGTGACCGAGCAGAAAACACTGCAATTTGCCATGCGCACCCGCGACGACAAGCTGGCGTCCATCAACATTCCGCTGTACCTGCCGGACACCGGTTTGCCCAACGAAGCCTATGTGTCCACCTGCTGCGCCCTATGGAAGCGCTCCATCGTGATTGACGATGTCTACCAGGAAACACGGTTTGACCTGAGCGGCACGCGCAGCTTTGACGCGCAGAATGGCTACCGGTCCGTCTCGATGCTGACCGTGCCCATGCTGCTGGCGGACGGAGCGGTGGTCGGCGTCCTGCAGTTCATCAACCACATGGACCCCGACACCGGCGCCATCATCCCCTTTGCACAGGATCTGGTGACGCTGGTGGAAGCGCTGGCCGCGCATGCGGCGATTGCCCTCGACAACCTGAATCTGATTGAAGAGCGCAAGGCCTTCATGGAAAGCCTGATTCACACCATCGCCACCGCCATCGATGCCAAGAGTCCGTACACCGGACGCCACTCCGAGCGCGTACCTGCACTGGCACTGATGCTGGCGGAAGCTGCGCACGCCATGGCCGAGGGGCCATTGGCACAGTTCTCTTTCAAGACCGACGACGAATGGCACGAGTTCCGCGTCGGCGCCTGGCTCCACGACTGCGGAAAAATCACCACACCCGAGCACATCATCGACAAGGCGACCAAGCTGGAGATGATCTACAACCGCATCCATGAAATCCGGATGCGGTTCGAGGTGCTGCTGCGGGACGCCGAGATTGCGCGCCTGAAGCAGGTGGCAGCAGGCGGCAACGCCCAGGAGGCAGATGCCGCCTACGCGGCACGCGCTCAACAGCTGGGCGATGACTTTGCCTTCATCGCCCAGTGCAATCTGGGCTCCGAGACCATGGACCAGGCCCAGCTCAAACGCATCGAGCAGATCGGCGCACAGGGCTGGATGCGCCATTTTGATGACCGCCTGGGCCTCGCCCACGAAGAGTTGCTGACCCGGCAGGCCACTGCTGCGCCCACGCTGCCCGCCAGGGAATCGCTGCTGGCAGACCTCCCCCACCACCTGATCCCGCGTGGCGCGGGTGATGTTCCAGACCCGCGCTTCGGGTTCAAGGTCGATGTTCCGCCCCACCTCTACAACCACGGCGAAATCTACAACCTGGCGGTCACGCGCGGCACCCTCAACGCGGAAGACCGCTACAAGATCAACGAGCACATGATCCACGGCATCATGATGCTGGAGCGCATGCCGTTTCCAAAATCGCTGCAGCGCGTGCCGGAATACGCCGGCACCCACCACGAGACCCTTCTGGGCACCGGCTACCCACGCCGCCTGGGCGCGCAAGACCTGTCGATTCCCGCAAGAATCATGGCCATTGCCGATATTTTTGAGGCCCTCACATCCTCTGACCGCCCGTACAAGACGGCCAAAAAGTTCTCCGAAGCATTGAACATCCTGTACCGGCTCAAGAAGAACGGCCACATCGATGCGGATCTGTTCGACCTGTTCCTGACCTCCGGCGTGCATCTGAAATATGCCGAGAAGTACCTTGCGCAAGAGCAGCGTGACGATGTGGACATCCGCGCCTATGTTGGGCCCGTAAGCCCCTGACCGCATGCGCTGGCTGCAGTCCAAAGGCTGGGGCGTCGTGCCCACCCTGCTGGCCATCGGACTGGGCTTGCTGGTCTTCCTGCTGAACCCGGTGCCGGTTCAGGTGCTGCGCAATTTCATGTTCGACCAGTACCAGCGCTGGCAGTCGCGTCCGTATGTCAGCGCGCCGGTGCGCATCATCGATATCGACGACGAGAGCCTGCAACGCCTGGGCCAATGGCCCTGGCCCCGCACGCGGGTGGCAGAACTGATTTCCCGGCTCCAGGAAGCGCAGGCCTCGGCCATTGCGGTAGACATCCTGTTTGCCGAGCCCGACCGCACGTCTCCCAAGGCCGCACTGGATGCGTGGGGTGCCTCTGCCAGGATTCGGGAGGCCGTCAGTGGCCTGCCCGACCACGACACCGTACTGGCCGATGTGATCGGCAAGGGACGCGTGGTGCTGGGCGTGTCGCTGGACCGCCAGATGGATGCGCCGGCCACACCGGTAACCACGCCCTTCGCAGCCACTTCCGCTGCGCGGTACGCCTCCGTTGGCGAATCGGCACTGGGCTATGTCCACCAGTTTTCCAGCGCCAGAACGGCGTTGCCGATGTTCGTTGAACAGGCTGCTGGCAATGGCGCCATGACGTTCGAGCCGGATTCCGATGGCGTCGTGCGCCGTGTGCCGCTGTTGGTGCAGGTGGGTGAGCACCTGGCCCCCACGCTGAGCGCAGAAGCCCTGCGCGTGTCCCAGGGCGCCAGCAATTACGTGACGCGCGCCGTACCGCCCGGTGGGGTCGGTCTGGAAGAAGTGCGTGTGGGGCGGCTGACCCTACCGACCACCCCCCAGGGCGAAGTCTGGGTCTATTACTCCCGGCCCGTCCCCAGCCGCTACATACCGGCCTGGAAGATTCTGGGCAACGGCGTGTCTCCGCAAGAGCTCAAGGGCAGCATCGTGCTGGTGGGCACCTCGGCCCAGGGCCTGATGGACCTGCGTTTCAGCGCCATCGGAACGGCCTTGCCCGGCGTGGAAGTGCACGCACAACTGCTGGAGCAGGTGCTGGCGGGCAACGGGTTGCAGCGCCCCCACTGGGCCAGCAGCGTTGAGGCGCTGGTGCTGGTGCTTGGGGGTGCGTTGGCGGGCTTCAGCGTGCTGACCTGCAGTGCACTGCTGGCACTGGGCATCTTTGCACTGCTGCAGGCCACCCTCTGGACCGGGGCCTGGTTGGCCTTCTCCACGCAGGGTCTGCTGATCGACCCCATGCTGCCGGGTCTGGTGCTGGCCGTCGCCTTTGTGGCGTCCAGCATTGCCTACCACTACGCCAGCGAACTGCGGCAGCGCTGGATACAGTTGGCATTTTCCCGCTACGTCTCGCCCAACCTGGTGACCCACCTGCTGGAACACCCCGACTCGCTGTCGCTGGGTGGCATCCGCCAGAACTGCAGTTTCGTGTTCACCGACCTGGCCGGGTTCACCCACCTGATGGAGGACATGGACCCCGCCGACGCCGTCAAGCTGCTCAACGAATACCTGGACCACATGATCGCCATCGCCTTTGCCCACGATGGCACGCTGGACCGCATCGTGGGGGACGCAGTGGCCATCATGTTTTCGGCCCCCGTCGTCCAGACCGACCATCGGGAGCGGGCCCTGGCGTGCGCGCTGGAAATGCAGCGGTTCGCCCGGCGCCACGAACGCGCCCTGGCCGCCCGCGGCGTGGCCTTTTGCCAGACCCGCATTGGCGTGCACAGTGGTGAGGTGATCGTCGGCAATTTTGGCGGCAGTGCGATTTTTGACTACCGCGCCCTGGGCGATCCGGTCAACACCGCCTCCAGGCTGGAGGGCGCCAACAAATCCCTGGGCACCTCGGTCATCGTGTCTGCAGACACCTTGCAGGGCTGCCCCGATGCACTGACCCGCCCCTTGGGCCACTTGCTGATGGTTGGCAAGTCGCACCCGCTGATGGCATTTGAAGTGCTGGACCCGCTGGGCCTGACACCCACCGACACCGCCTACTACGCCGCGTATGCACACGCCTTTGAACTGATGTGCCATGGCCATGCCAATGCCTTGCAGGCATTTGAAGCACTGGTGGCCCAGCGCCCCTTCGACACCGTCGCCGCGCTGCACCTCACCCGGCTGCGCGCGGGTGCACGCGACGACCTGGTCGTGCTCGCGCAGAAGTAGCAGAAGTAGCGCGCGCGTTGGCCTAGCGAATCGTCACTTCCACGCGGCGGTTGCGCACTTCCTCGGTGTTGTCGGGTGTGGGCACCAGCAGGTTCCGCTTGCCGTGGGACTCGACCACGATTTTTGCCGGGTCGATCTTGTTGCCCGCCGCAATCAGCCCGGTCACAAACCGCGCACGTTCCAGGGCCAGCGCCTCGTTGGCCCCATCGTCGCCCACCGTGTCGGTGTGCCCGATCACCGACACGTCGGGAACCGACCGGGTGCCAATGGCATCGAGAATCTTCGCCACCTCCGCCTCGGACTCCGGGGTCAGCGTGGAGCCACCGAGATCAAAGTACAGCAGATACGTGACCGGCTTGGCAGGTGCGGCCTTCATGGCCACACCAAAGTCCTTGTTCAGTTTTTCGGGGGTGGCGATGTAGGTCTCGCCGCTCGGGCCATCGATCCGCGTGGCCTGCCGCGGGGAGTTGAGCAATGTGGAGCCATAGGGCGTGGTGATCTGGACTTTGCCGGTCGTACCGTCGTCGTTTTCCAGAAGAGCCACATAGGACTGGTTGGCGCAACCGGCCAGAACCAGGCTGGCCAGCAGCAGTGCGCAGTTTTGAACGGGGCGTGTCATGGCTGCACCTCCTCCACCATCGCCACATAGCGTGTGCCACGCACACCAATGATGCCTACGGGCGTCTTCACGGTGACGGCCTCGGGCTTGAGTTTCGCGATCACGCCGGAAATGTATTGCAGCGTGCCCTTCACCAGCGTGGCCGCCAGCTTGAGCTCGCCCTTGGCCGGCGCAAACAGGTATTCGTCGACCACCATCTCGGTGTCCGGCCCGATGGACACCATGGTGTTGTCCCGAAAGGTCACACCCAGGCTGCCGGGTTTGCCGGTCTTGAGCACATACCCCACCTGCACCGGCATGCCGGGCTGGGCCTTGACGGTCTTGCCGTCAACCACCAGGTTCGCATCGTCCTGTGCGGTTTTGACATAGCCGATCACCGCGTCCTGTGCCAGCACGGGGTGGGCTGTGACTACCAGTCCCAGCCATAAGGCAACCTGCAGAACGTACCGTTTGTATTTCTTCATGGTGACGAAGCCTCCCTGTTCAAATTCCTGCCACCCATGCGATGGGTTGCTGTGCTTTTGGCCATCCTACGCGGATTTCAGCCTCTAGCCAAGACAGGCCTGCAGGCTGCTGCCAGGCAAATATTCCAGCTCCGGCTGACGCCAGGGCCCAAAATGACGCCAGCTCTTTCATCCAAGGTGATTCCATGCGCATGCCCCCGATTTCCCGTCGCACACTGTTGTTGGGTGGTGGCGCTGCCGTGCTGGCGGGTGCCGGTGTGGGTGCCTATTTCGTCAAGCATCCCCGGCCCGCGCCCATTGGTTTTGAGGTCACCCCCGACGAACTGGCCCAGGCCCGTGCCCTGCTGGCGCGCCATATCTCGGTCGATGCCCATGCCCACCCGGGGCGTACCTTTGTCGATGGGGCCGAGAACCTGGCCGGTCTGGTCTGGGTGTATGCCAAGCTGGGCACCTTCGAGGAACGCACCCTTGCCGACATGCGCTCGGGCGGACTCACTGCCGCGTCCTTTGCCGCCGTATCGGACTTCCAGGTACTGGGCACCGAGGGCGAGGGCCTGACCGCGCGGCGCGACTTTGCACCGGGCGAAGCCTGGGCCAGCTACAAGCGCCAGATCCACAACCTGCAGGCACTGGCAACGCGGGGACTGGTGCACCCG
>CAUJJV010000216.1 GCA_963205375.1 Pseudomonadota bacterium | reverse complement strand
GGCGCCAGCGAACTGGTGGTGCACGCCCGCACCAAGGCGCAGGCCTACACACCGCCGGCCTACTGGGACCGCATTGCCGACATCCGCGCCGCAGTCAATATTCCGGTGATTGCCAACGGCGAAATCTGGACCGTGGCCGATGCGCAGGCCTGCATGGCTGAGTCGGGCTGTACCAGCGTGATGCTGGGGCGCGGTGCGGTGGTGGACCCGGGGCTGGCGCTGGCGATCCGTGGCACTGCAGGGGGATCGACCCAGGCCGTGACCTGGGTCACGCTGTTGCCGCTGATGGCGGATTTCTGGCACATCGTCTGCACCCAGCTGGACCCCAAGAAGCGCGCTGGCCGGCTCAAGCAGTGGCTCAACTTTTTACGTCGCCGCTTCCCGGAGGCCGAGGTGGCGTACCAGGCGCTGCGCACCGCACGCGACAAGGATGTGGACGTGTGGCTGGCGGCGGAGTTGCAGCGCCACGGCGTTATTGCGCACCCCGATGTTTTTCTGTCCACGCCGCAAGCTCTAGCGGCCTGATGCCAAAGCGCACCGCGTTCCCGGGATGCAGGGCGGTGAACTCCTGCAGCACCAGCTGGATGAAATAGGCCCTGTCGGGCGCTGCCACCGTGGGTGGCACCCTGGCTTGCACTGCAGCTTGCGTCGCGACCTCGCCGTTGCGCACGATGGCCGCGACCACTTCGCCCAGGGCCTGGCGGTAGCGCAGACGAAGAATATCGGGTGGAACCAGGTTCTGCTGGACCGCCACGTATTGCTGGCAGGAGCGCGCGTAGGCCCAGACGAACACGTCGCGCAGAAGTTCGATGCGGTTGAGTTCGTACACGCCGATCATGGCGTCCACATAGGCTTGCTGCGGCACGTCGATGAACGACAGCGGGCACAGGTTGTGGCGAATGAAGGGTATGTTGGCCGCCAGCCTGGATACGCGCTTGTTCACATCTTCAAACGGTTGCAGGTAGGGCAGGTGCACCATCAGGAAAAATGCCTGCTCGAAGGGGTCGGCAATTTCCGCAGCCATCTGGATGACGATGCCAAACAGTTCTTCCAGCCGCTGTGGCAAGGCGACGGGTAAGTACACACTGCCGCCGATCTCGACCGCCCTGCGGCGCACGCGGCCCACTGCGGCTGGGTCGGCCATCAAACCATCGGACAGAAAAGCATGCAGTGCGATGACCGTGTCGGGGTTGACCTGGGCATGTGCGGGATCGAGCACCAGGTATTCAATGGCCTGCTTGTGGTTCAGGATCATCTGGGTTTCCAGCGCATTCTTGCCATCGGCCGCCTGGCCGAACTCGATCAGCCGCTGCGTGTCCAGCCGGCTGTAGGTGTTGCCCTCCAGTTGCGAGGAGGCCCAGGACAGGTCAATCAGCAGACGGTTCAGGATGTCGCGCGCAAAGGTGCCCGCGGGTGTCTGGTCGGCGGGAGATTGGCCGAATGCGCGCCCCAAGGTGTGCAACTGATCCCGCAAGCCCTGCGTCAGATAGGCTGTGTGGTTGGGGTGGTATTGCTCCAGAAATTCCAGCTTGTAGCCGACCGGCGCGCGCAACGCACGCGGCTGGCGCACATAGGCTTTGATCTCCTCGCCCTGCGGCGAAGTGGGGACATAAGCTTCGGCGGGCTCTTGCACCGATGCTGCAACAGCGCGTGGGGCTGGGGGGTAGCTGGGTATCCGGTAGCGCACAGATCGCGCCTCGCCCAGCATCTGAATACGCCCTTGCGCGACCAACGCAGCCAATCGGCGCTGCAAGGTGCGGCGCTGCAAACTGTCGCCCAGCACCCGGGCGATGGCCTCAATGCCCATGCCGTACGGGTGTGGAGAGATCAAATCTACCAGTTGATCCAGCTCGGTTTGGGGGGTGACGCGTGGCATGTGCTTGGTTCTCGGTTTTCAGAACCGCAGTATCGCGTCACTTTAAGTGTCGCGCAAGTATTATTGCGACATATAAAATGTCGTTATTGAAGAATCACGACATATCTACAGAGTGTTCAGAACAGCTGACCGGTTTCGGCCTGTAAGGCATTTGCTACTGAATTGATAGCTGCCTGCGCAGAAGGGGCGGGGGCTAGACCCTGTTTTTGCAATGAACCCACACGTACGCCGAGCAGCCGCAGCCGCTTGTCCAGCGGGGCGCGCTTGAGGGCCAGGCCGGCGGCACGGCGGATCTCCTGGGCGTCGGCGGTGCAGTGGTCCAGGGTCAGATCACGCGTGACGCCTTTGAAGTCGTCATAGCGCAGCTTGATGCCAATGGTCTTGCCCTCGTAGCCTTTGCGTTGGAGGTCGTCTGCCACTTGTTCGCACAGCCGGGTGAAGATGGTGCCCAGTTCGGCCCGGTCACGCACCGCATGCAGGTCGCGCTCGAAGGTGGTTTCGCGGCTCATGCTCACCGGCTCGCTCTCGGTCTCTACCGGGCGGTCGTCCTGGCCGTGGCTGGCCGCATGCAACCAGGCGCCGGTGCGCTGGCCAAAGGTGTCGATCAGCCACTGCAGGTCGCGTGCGGCGAGCTGGCCGATGGTCTCGATGCCGTGGCGCTTGAGCTTTTCGTCGGCTTTGGGGCCAATGCCGTTGATCTTGCGGCAGGCCAGCGGCCAGACCATGGTCTCCAGGTCGCTCTCGTGCACGATGGCGATGCCGTTGGGCTTCTTGAACTCGCTGGCCATCTTGGCCAGCAGCTTGTTGGGTGCCACGCCCACCGAACAGGTCAGGCCTGTGTCATCAAAAATGGCTTTCTGGATCAGCCGCGCCAGCACCCGGCCGCCTTCGCGCTGGCCGCCGGGCACATCAGTGAAGTCGATGTACACCTCGTCCACCCCGCGGTTTTCCATGACCGGGGCAATGTCGGTGATGATGGCCTTGAAGCGCGCCGAGTAGTGCCGGTACTGTGCGAAGTCCACCGGCAGCAGGATGGCCTGCGGGCACAGCTTGGCAGCCTTCATCAAACCCATGGCCGAGCCCACGCCAAACTGGCGCGCAGCGTAGGTGGCGGTGGTGATGACGCCGCGCCCGGTGTAGCCGGACAACACCGGGAATTCACTTACCGGGATCTGGTGCAGTGGCGTTTCGCCCCGGGCTTCGCGCAGGGCGTCGTCCTCGCGTCGACGCCCGCCGCCAATCACCACGGGCAGGCCCTTGAGCTGCGGATAGCGCAGCAGCTCGACGGAGGCGTAAAACGCATCCATGTCGAGGTGGGCGATTCGGCGGACGGGACTCGCGGGTGAGGGCATGTCCCTAGGATAGCAAGCTGCCGGGTGACTGATAATTCGCGAATACTTATACAGCGGTGACAAGGCGGTTCCATGACATCCGGATTTCTCAGACCGGCGCTGCCCCTGCAGCAAAGAATCCGGTGGCTGGCGATCGCAGCCCTCGTGTTGTTGTGGGGCGCCGCCGCTGTGGTGGGGTACAGCAACTACAAGAACGCCCACGACCAGATGGACCGCCAGACCTCGGTGCTGGCCACCGCGCTGGCGCAACAAACCAGCGCCACGTTTCGCCTGGCAGACCATGTCATGAGCGGTATTCGCAGCGAATGGCTCAGTACACCAGTGCGTGTCGGCTGGCAAGTGCCGCCGCAACACTCTGCTTACCTGCGGGAGTTGATGGCGCACATCAGCATTGTGGATGCCAACGGCCAGGAAGTGCTAAGCACACTGGATGTAGACAGGTCGCCCGTAGCCTGGGCCGACCGCTATTACTTCAACATACATAAGAACAGCGGCAGGGACGATGTACTGGTCAGTTCTCCGTTCAAGGATGCCCTCACCGGCAAGTGGCACATCGATGTGTCGCGCCCGTTGTGGGAGCGCGGCGCATTTATCGGTGTCATGGTGCTGTCGATCGAGCCTGAGTACTTTTCCCGTTTCTTCAAATCGGTGGGCTTGGGCACACAGGGGCTGGTCTCCATGGTGTCGGACAACGGGACGCTGATGGCGCGCTCCCTGGACCCCGGTCGGTTCACTGGTGGAGTGATTCGCAGCGCTCCGTTCCTTGTGCCGGGTGCTGATATTGCCGGGCATTTTCACCATGCATCGCCATTGGATAGCGTGGCCCGGAGCTACGGCTATGTGCGTATTCCGGACTACCAGGTGACGTTAGTGGCGGCGGTGGGCATTGACGAGCAGATGGCGCCACTGACCCAACAGCGTTTGGTGTTCATGGCCATCGCTATTAGCGTGACGTTGTTGCTGATCCTGGCTGCACGCAGCCTCATACGCAGCGTTGGGCGCAGGGAAGCGGCAGAAAACCAGTTGCGTGAAGCGCAGTCCCGCTACCAGGGGCTGGTGGAAAGTCTCCCTGTGGGCGTGGTGGTGCACCGCAATGGAAAATTCCTGTATGTCAACCCGGCTGCAGTGGCGATTCATGGGGCCACGTCAGCGAACGAATTGCTGGGTAAGCCAATACTGGATATCGTGCACCCGGACTTTCGGGAGGCTGCCATTGCCCGTATCAAGTTCAGCCTGGAAACCGGGCAGGCCATGCCGCCGTATGAGGAAAAATTTCTCAAAATCGACGGCACCGTGATTGACGTGGAAGTCCGGGGAAATGCCATCACGTTCGAGGGCGAACCTGCGTCGCAGGTC
>CAUJJV010000215.1 GCA_963205375.1 Pseudomonadota bacterium | reverse complement strand
TGACAAGCCAGCAGCGCCGTTTGCCATCAACCAGATCGTGCACAAGAGCAATGACCGGCTGGAACACGACATGGCCATGTGCGTCAAGTACAAGGTGCCAATCATCATCACCTCGCTGGGCGCCCGTGAAGAGATCAATGCGGCCGCACACAGCTACGGCGGCGTGGTGTTGCACGATGTCATCAACAACAAGCACGCCCACAAGGCGATCGAGAAGGGCGCCGATGGCCTGATCGCGGTGTCAGCAGGTGCAGGTGGCCACGCGGGCGTGAAGAGCCCGTTTGCCCTGGTGCAGGAACTCCGCCAATGGTTCGATGGCCCGCTGGCACTCAGCGGCTCCATTTCCACCGGTTCGGCCATTCTCGCTGCGCAGGCCATGGGCGCAGACTTCGCCTACATGGGTTCAGCTTTCATCGCCACCGAAGAAGCACGTGCCAGTGATGCCTACAAGCAGGCCATCGTGGACAACGACTCTGATGAAATCGTTTACAGCAACCTGTTCACCGGTGTGCATGGCAACTACCTCGCACCCAGCATCCGCAATGCGGGTCTCGACCCGGCCAATTTGCCCGAAAGTGACCCCAGCAAGATGAATTTTGGTGGTGCTTCGGCCAAGGCCTGGAAAGACATCTGGGGCTGTGGTCAGGGCATTGGCGCCATTTCCAAGGTGCAGTCCACCGCCGACTATGTGGCGCAGCTCAAGCGCGAATATGCAGAGGCCCGTTCGCAGCTGCTGGCCCGCAACTACGCCTGAGGCAACTCAGGCTGCCAGCGTCAGTTCGGAGTCGTTGGCGGCCATCAGGTGGTCCAGGGCGCGGCCCACAATGGGGGCCTGCTCCAACTGCGTGAGCTGGCCCTGGCGCAGCATGGTGGCCACTTCATTTTCGTTGCGCACGAATGCGTCGAAACCGTCCCGGTTGGTGAACAAAAAACGCGTGCGCATGGGGCTGACCCAGCTCAAACGGCAGCGGTAGGCCGCTGCTCCGTTCAGGCTGGCTTCGAACCATACGCCCCGCGTCAGCAGTTGGGCACTGGCATCGAACTCGTCCATCTCTGACAGGTTGTGCGCACTGAGTTGGGTGGACCGGCGCTGGTCGAGCGCCTGTAATGCCTCCTGCCCGGCGCGCGCTTCGAGTGCCGCATTCTGGGTGTCCTCGGGCGGCTGCGCTTTCATGCGGATGGCCAGCATGTGGGTGCTGATCAACCGGCGTGTGAAAGTGGCACGGGGTTCGCCGCTCCATTCGATCGCATCCAGCTCGGCATTGAGCGTACGCACCAGTTCGGGAAGAAGTGCCACCAGATCCCGGCGGTCTTCGGTCGTGGTCTTGGGCTGGGTACTCCAGATCAGCCGGTCCATCGTCCGCAGCGCGGACTCCCAGCGGCCAGGTGCTTGCGCTTCCTGTATCCACGCCCTGGCCAGGACCTCGCGCCACTGCGTGGTCAGAAACGGGGTGAGAAATGGCGCCAGCGGCAGGGTGTCTGGCAGGGCGCTGATGCGCGCATGCACGGCCTCGTCGGCCTGCGCCAGCGCCGCGTCCAGTGCTTCCTTGTCACTTTCCTGCGTGACCACCGGGGTGATCTGCAACTGGACCTGCTGTTCACTCTCGAAGAGGAACTCGGTGAACTCTGCCAGCAGGATGCTGAACAGCGTGAGGTCGTCCTCGAACTCCGTCAGGACGCGCTGGACTGTCTGCTCGATCCGCATATACAGCGGGTCCTGCTCGCCCTTGTCCGGCGTCCAGGTGACCGACGAGGACGCCAGCGTGTCCACAAGCTGGCGGGCAGGGTGGTCGGTGCGCAGGAAAAAGTCGCGGTCGATCATGGCTGCGCGCAGTACGGGAATCTGCAGGCGCCCAATGACCACTTTCATCTGCATCGGGATGGCCTGGTCGGCAAACACGTAGTCGAAAACCTCGGCCAGTGCGTCGACCGTGGTGCGGTCCAGTTCCGGTGCCTGGCGAATCTCTTCCTGGTCCCGAATCTGGCGCAGCACATTGTGGTGGCCGTGCTCCGCGTTCTGTGGTTGCAAAAAAGCGAAACGCGAGGACTGCGCTTCTGAGCCGGCCTGCATTTCTCCCAGGTAGTTCAGCAGTGCTGGGTCGGGTGTTTGCTGGGCCGCGGCATGGCTTTGCACGACCTGCGAGTCCGAAGCTGCGCCAACGCCCAGCCGATGCAGGAAGGCCTTGACCTGGGTCGCAATATGCTGGCCTGCAGGTGCCAGTGCCCCCCAGGCACTTCTGGGAAGCTCGGGCGACAGACCCGCATTGCCGGTCAGTGGCGCTGGCTGGGAATGCAGGGGGCCATGCCCGCTGCTATTCGCTTCGCCCAGCGGTGCCGATCCGGTCAATGGTGCATACGAGGACGAGACGGATTTGCGGATGCGGTGCACGGTGTGTGCCTGGATCCCGGCTTGCGCCAGGGTGGAATTCAGTTCGGTGTACAGCGGTGCCAGATCCATGGTGTGCGCTGGATCGAGCGACTGGATGAGGTGCTCGGTGGTCGCCGGATCGAACGCTCCTTTTTCCCAGGCCCGCTGAAAGGCCAGCAGCAACACACCAGGGCGGAATGGGTTGCTCGACAGCGAAGGTGTTTCCTGTCCCAGCAGGGCACACAGCTTCTGGGTCAGCGGGGTGAGTACCGGTTCATAGCGGGTATTGAACTTTTCTGCCAGCTGGTCGAGCAGCAGGATGCGATGGACTTCGTCCACATCGATCAGACTCAAGGTCATGCCGTTGAGGGCATGGCTGGCAGGGTGTTCGGAGGACTGGCTACCCTGCTGTTTCATCTCGGGCCAGATGCCCTGAATTTCTTCCTGGAGGCATTGCTGGATCGCGTCGCGGTACAGACGCTTGAATTTCACGGCCTGCCGGTCCAGCAGCATGGCGGCGGTGCGCAGATTCTGGGACTGCAACAGGGGCAGTTTGCTGTCAGCCAACTCGAATAGGCGAGCCCGGATCTGGTTGATCTGCGCGTCTTCCCGATCCTCGAAGTAGCCCAGTGTCTTGCCCATGAGGGTGCGCACCAGCCGCAGTGCCTTCGCACGCTGTTCGGGCGTGGTGGCGGGGGCATTGGCAATGGGCGTGGCACGCATGGTGTGCTGTTCGGTAGATCAGGATACGGGGACCGCGATGATCGCATGGCCCATCCGGCAATTCCAGACCCGTGAGCCCGATGGTCGGTAAATCCTGTCCGAAGGGCGCATTTTTTGGTAACAAGTTGTTAGGCAGTTGCCATTACTGTCGCGCTGCGACGAGTCAAGGATTTTTGGCGGAGAGTCAGCAGGGCCAGGTCGAACCGTGTTCGGGGACCATGGCGCGCCAACCCAGCTCATGCTGGATGCGTGAACGCAGGGTGTCAGATGCCTGCAATTCCCCATGGACGACATACACCTGGTCGGGCGCAGTGGGCATGGTGCGCAGCCACTCCAGCAGTTGTCCGCCATCCGCATGGGCGGAGGCCGATTGCAGTTGCACCACTTCGGCGTTCACCGCAACGTCCTGACCATGGATGCGCACACTCCGTGCGCCGCTGGCCAAGGTGGCACCACGGGTTCCAGGGGCCTGGAAGCCGGTCAGGATGATCATGTTGCGGTGGTTGCCTGCGTGGTGGGCCAGATGGTGAAGGACGCGTCCACCGGTGGCCATGCCGCTGGCTGACAGGATCACCATGGGACCGTGGCGCGAAGCCAGTGCGCGTGATTCATCCGTGCTGTTGATCATGGTTGCGCTGTGGGTCAGTGCACGTGCCTCATGGGGTGTCAGCCGGTGTTCCCCCAGGTGGTGTTCAAACAGGTGGGTGGTGTGTACCGCCATGGGGCTGTCCAGGAACACGTGCAGTGCGCGTGGAATGTCACCACGGTCTTTCAGTTGTGCAATGGCGTGGAGCAGCGCCTGCGCCCGGCCGACGGCAAATACCGGCACCACTGCCACGCCGCCGCGTTTGGCCAGTCGTTGCAGTGCGGGTGCCAGTTCAGCCAGCAGATTCTCTGTCGGATGGCTTCGGTCGCCATAGGTGGATTCGATCAGTACGGTATCGGCTGCCGGGGCCCTATCCGGCGGATTCATCAGGGTGTCATCGGGACGCCCCAGGTCCCCGGAGAACAGAATGCGCCGTCCCGCGACTTCCAGCAGCACGCTGGATGCACCCAGGATGTGGCCTGCCGAAGTGAGTGTCACACGCCAGCCCTTGATCGGCTGGAAGGTCGTTCCCAGGGCCACTTTCTTGATCAGTGGCAGACAGTCGAGCGCATCCTGGCGGGTGTACAGGGGCAGGGCGGGGGAGTGTTTGGAAAAGCCATGGCGGTTGGCGAATGCGGCATCTTCTTCCTGAATGTGCCCGCTGTCGGGCAACAGGATGCGGCACAGGTCCTGTGTGCCCGGCGAGGTGTACACATGCCCTGCAAACCCCTCCTTGGCCAGCAGCGGAAGGAAGCCACTGTGGTCCAGGTGCGCATGGGTCAGCACGACGGCGTTGACCTCGTTGGGCGCGATGGGAAGCGGATTCCAGTTGCGCAACCGCAATTGTTTGAAGCCCTGGAACAGGCCACAGTCGACCAGCAGGCTGTGCCCCTCGTGGCGTACCAGATATTTCGACCCGGTGACCGTATCCGCTCCGCCCAGGAAAGTGATGCTCACACCCATGCTTGACTCCCGCACAAAAAAACATGCCGCCGGGTCGTTTATAGACCGGGCGGCATGCCTTGGACAAAATGCGTCAGTATTTATTGACGCGCATCAGCTAAAAAAGCTTTTCAAACGGTCGGTCCAGGTGTCACCAGACGGCGAATGCTTGCTGCCGCCCTTCTTGAACGACTCGTCAAGCTCCTTCAGCAGGCGTCGCTGGTGCTCGCTGAGCTTGACCGGCGTTTCCACCGTGATGTGGCAATACAGGTCGCCGGGGTAGCTGGCGCGCACGCCCTTGATGCCCTTGCCGCGCAGACGGAATTGCTTGCCGGTCTGGGTGCCTTCCGGGATGTCGATGGCGGCCTTGCCAGACAAGGTGGGGACATCGATCTCACCGCCCAGTGCTGCGGTCACCATGCTGATGGGCACCGAGCAATGGATGTCATCACCGTCACGCTCGAAGATGTCGTGCTTGCGCAGCCGGATCTCGATGTACAGGTCGCCCGGCGGGCCACCGTTGGTTCCCGGCTCACCGTTGCCCGCGCTGCGGATGCGCATGCCGCCGTCGATACCGGCGGGGATTTTGACTTCCAGCGTCTTCTGGCGCTTGATCTTGCCCTGTCCGCTGCACGCAGCGCAAGGCTCGGGGATCACCTTGCCCGTGCCACGACAGGTTGGGCAGGTTTGCTGTACGCTAAAGAAGCCTTGGCGCATCTGCACCGAGCCTGATCCACTGCAGATGCTGCAGGTCTTGACCTGGGTACCAGGCTTCGCACCCGTGCCTTTGCAGGTATCGCAGTTATCCCAGCTCGGGATGCGGATTTGCGCGTCCTTGCCGCGGGCTGCCTCTTCCAGCGTGATTTCCATCGCATAGCTGAGGTCGCTGCCGCGGTAGACCTGGCGGCCACCGCCTGCGCGTCCGCGCTGCTGGCCAAACATGTCACCAAAAATATCGCCAAAGGCTTCGGCAAATCCACCGTAGCCTTCAGCACCACCCGCACCGCGGTTGGGGTCCACCCCGGCGTGCCCATACTGGTCATAGGCGGCACGCTTCTGGGCATCCGACAGCATCTCATAGGCCTCTTTGGCCTCTTTGAACTTCTCTTCGGCAGCTTTGGACGCATCGCCCTGATTGCGGTCAGGGTGGTGCTTCATCGCCAGCTTGCGATACGCCTTTTTGATGTCTTCCTCGGACGCGTTTTTTGCAACGCCCAGGATTTCGTAATAGTCTCGTTTGGCCATGTCTTCTCTGCGCCCGTTTACAACACTTCAACAACACAAAAGCCGCGTTGAGCCACCAGGGTGTTCAACGCGGCGCCAGGGGCGTGTGTCGCCCGGGGCTATCAGCCTTTTTTGACTTCCTTGACTTCCGCGTCCACCACATTGTCATCCTGTGGCTTGGACGACTGTGCGTGCTGGTGATCACCGTCTGCAGCTTCGGCAGTCCCGCCTTCAGCAGCCTGCTTGGCCTGCATGTCGGCGTACATTTTTTCGCCCAGTTTCTGGCTGGCAGTCATCAGGGCCGCATTTTTTTCTTCGATGCTGACCTTGTCATCGCTCTTGAGCGCATCTTCCACTTCCTTGATGGCGGCTTCGATCTTTTCCTTTTCGCCGGCTTCCAGCTTGTCACCGTACTCGGTCAGGCTCTTCTTGACGCTGTGCACGTTGGCATCGGCTTCATTGCGGGCCTGCACCAGTTCCAGTTTTTTCTTGTCGTCGGCGGCATTGAGTTCTGCGTCCTTGACCATTTGCTGGATTTCGGCTTCGGACAGACCCGAGTTGGCCTTGATGGTGATCTTGTTTTCCTTGCCAGTGCCCTTGTCTTTGGCGCCTACGTGCAGAATGCCGTTCGCGTCGATGTCAAAGGACACTTCAATCTGGGGTGTACCACGTGCTGCGGGCGGGATACCTTCGAGGTTGAACTCGCCCAGCATCTTGTTGGCCGCCGCAATCTCGCGCTCACCCTGGAACACCTTGATCGTCACCGCCGGCTGGTTATCGTCAGCAGTCGAGAAGGTCTGCGCGAACTTGGTCGGGATGGTCGTGTTCTTGGTGATCATCTTGGTCATGACGCCGCCCAGGGTTTCAATACCCAGAGACAGGGGGGTCACGTCCAGCAACAGCACGTCCTTGCGCTCGCCACCGAGCACCTGGCCCTGGATGGCAGCACCCACGGCCACAGCCTCGTCGGGGTTCACGTCCTTGCGGGGTTCCTTGCCGAACAGTTCCTTGACCTTTTCCTGCACCTTGGGCATGCGGGTCATGCCACCCACCAGGATCACGTCATGGATGTCGGAGGCGGAAACGCCAGCGTCCTTCAGTGCGGTACGGATCGGGGCGATGGTGCGCTCAATCAGCTCCTCGACCAGGCTTTCCAGCTTGGCACGGGTCAGCTTGATGTTCAGGTGCTTCGGACCGGAGGCATCGGCTGTCACGTAGGGCAGGTTGATGTCGGTCTGGGCGCTGCTGGAGAGTTCGATCTTGGCCTTTTCAGCGGCTTCCTTCAGACGCTGCAGGGCCAGCACGTCCTTGCCCAGGTCCACGCCTTGTTCTTTCTTGAACTCGGCAATGATGAAGTCGATGATGCGCTGGTCGAAGTCTTCGCCTCCCAGGAAGGTGTCACCGTTGGTGGACAGCACTTCGAATTGCTTCTCGCCATCGACGTCGGCGATTTCGATGATGGATACGTCAAACGTACCACCGCCGAGGTCATACACGGCGATCTTGCGGTCGCCCTTTTCATTCTTGTCCAGGCCAAAGGCCAGTGCGGCAGCAGTAGGCTCGTTGATGATGCGCTTGACATCCAGACCGGCGATGCGGCCTGCGTCTTTGGTCGCCTGGCGCTGTGCGTCGTTGAAGTAGGCCGGCACCGTGATCACGGCTTCGGTCACTTCTTCGCCGAGGTAATCTTCGGCCGTTTTCTTCATCTTGCGCAGAATGTCGGCACTGACCTGTTGGGGGGCCATGCGGTTGCCACGCACTTCCACCCAAGCATCGCCGTTGTCGGCAGCGGCAATCTTGTAGGGCATCAGGTCGATGTCCTTCTGCACTTCCTTTTCGGAAAACTTGCGGCCGATCAGGCGCTTGACTGCGTACAGCGTGTTCTTGGGGTTGGTCACCGACTGGCGCTTGGCAGACGCGCCGACCAGCACCTCACCGTCTTCCTGGTACGCAATGATGGACGGCGTAGTGCGCGCACCTTCTGCGTTCTCGATAACCTTGGGCGTATTGCCCTCCATGATGGCGACACAGCTGTTGGTGGTGCCGAGGTCAATGCCGATGATTCTTCCCATGATTTACTCCTGATATTCTGAAAAAACTTGGATGTGGATAACTTGTGGGCCCATAGGGCTATTTCAAGGGCCCGGATGCAAAAACCAGGTTGACCGGAGTGGCGCAACCTTTCTTGCTTTATTTGGGGGCCGAGACGGTCACCAGTGCCGGACGCAGTACCCGGTCGGCAATCGAATAGCCTTTTTGCAGAACGCTCACGACGGTGTTGGCTTCCTGCTCCGACGGTACAACGCTGATGGCCTGGTGTTGATGTGGGTCAAATTTGGTGCCTGCCGACGGGTTGATGGCCAGGACCTTGTTGCGCTCCAGTGCGGCAAGCAACTGGCGCAATGTGGCCTGTGCGCCCTCGCGAATTTGTTCGGCAGTGGCATCCTTGATGATCAGACCGGCTTCCAGGCTGTCCGCCACGGGGAGCAGGCTCTCGGCAAAAGCTTCCACGGCGAATTTTCGGGCCTTGGAAATTTCGTCTTCGGCACGGCGGCGGGCGTTTTCTGCTTCCGCTTTGGCGCGCAGGTACTGATCTGCGAGTTCGGCACTCTTGGCTTGCAGTGCAGCGAGTTCGGCCTGGACTTTGGGCAATGCGTCTGCTTCGTGTGACGCCATGGCGGCGACCATGTCTTCGGTGCTCTGAAAGCCGGCGTTGCCAGCAGGTGTTTGTGGATTGGATTGGTTGTCAGACATTCGGATGTACCCGGGGTTTCAGTTGCTGGCCTCCATCTGGGGCCGCTGGCAACAAATTCAAGGCCCACACCGTTGTGGGGCTGGGCCTGGTAGCAGCGGTGAAAGATCAGCCCGCGACACCCAGCAGCTCAACGTCGAACTTCAGCGTGGCGTTGGGGGGAATGACACCACCCGCACCGCGCGCGCCGTATCCCAAGGCAGCAGGAATAATGAGCGTACGGGCTCCACCGACCTTCATGCCTGCAACGCCTTCGTCCCAGCCACGAATCACCATGCCGGCTCCCAGGTTGAACACAAAGGGGTCGTTGCGGTCCTTGCTGGAGTCGAACTTGGCACCCTGGGCGCCGTCGTTGTAGAGCCATCCGGTGTAGTGCACTGTGACTTGCTGCCCCTTGGTGGCTACGGGGCCTGTGCCTTCCACGGTGTCGAGGTACTGGAGGCCGCTTGCGGTAGTTTGCATGGAATGTCCTTTTGCTATGAATGTTGTAGCGGATCGTGCCCGTACTGCGGGGGCTGTTGACCCAAAACCCGTAATTATGCCGCAGGCAAAAAAAAGACAGGCTGTGCCTGTCTTGCGGGTGGTTTCGGGATGTGAATCCCGATGAAAGTGCCTATTTGACTTTCTTGGCCTGGCTGGCGGACCACTTGGTCGCAAAGGCCTGCAAGTCGCCCAGGCGTTTGAGCAGGTCTGCACCGGCCGTCGTCACGCAATAGCCGTCACTCCCGTGCGTCAGCAATCCTGCTTCGCGCAGCTCTTTGATACGGGTGTTCAGTGTGTTCGGGGTGATGCCGCCTACGCTGTCCTGCAGAAGACGAAACGTCTGTGCATGTCCGTCACGCAGGGCCCACAGCACGCGCATGGCATAGCGGGATTCCAGCAAACCCAGCAGTTGACCAATGGCGGCGGTTTCTTTAGAGCTCATTAATTTACCTCTCCTCAATTCGGGATCGGCCGGACAGGCTGGCGGCACGATCAATGGACGGAAACTATATCGCAGTTTTCGCAATGCTACAAGTTTCATAGCTTGCACAAGATTACAAATGGGGCGGGTGTGGGGGTCCGTGTGTCGCCGATGCCCAAATTGGGGGACAATTTCGCCGATCATGGGCACTTGGTGCTCCACTTGTCAGTGGGGCGGCCTGATGCTAAGGTAGCTGCAATCGCAGCGTGCAGGTGCGCGCGCACTGGAGGATGCATGGAGTTCAATTTCGAGCAGGTTCACAACTATTACGAGCGACTCGTGTTCGAGGAGGTGGCGCGGCGCAGTCATTCCTATCCCGAATTCACCAGCGACATGCTGGCGGACGTTGCCTGTGTCGCCTTGAACCGTTTGCCCGCCCGGTATGTGCGACATGACGTGGACATGATGTTCTACCTGACCGAGCAGGAGCGCCATGCCATTGAACTGTCGCTGGAAGAAGGGCTGCAGTTTGCGTTCAGGTTTGTGCGGGACCGGGCGACCAAGTCGCGCATCTGATTCGCTGAATAACAAAAAGGCGCGTGGTGCCTGCTGGAGCAGGTACCACGCGCCTTGGTTTTTTTGCGCGCTGTGCTTACAGCGTGTCGGTGAAGCTGCGCAGCTTGTCCGAGCGGCTGGGGTGCTTGAGCTTGCGCAGCGCCTTGGCTTCGATCTGGCGGATACGCTCGCGGGTCACGTCAAACTGCTTGCCCACCTCTTCCAGCGTGTGGTCGGAGGTCATCTCGATACCGAAACGCATGCGTAGCACCTTGGCTTCGCGCGGGGTGAGGCTGTCCAGGATGTCTTTGACCACATCGCGCAGGCCGGCCTGCATCGCGGCTTCCATGGGCGCGGTGTTGGCGCTGTCTTCGATGAAGTCGCCCAGGTGGCTGTCGTCATCGTCGCCGATCGGTGTTTCCATGGAGATCGGCTCTTTGGCGATCTTCATGATCTTGCGGATCTTGTCTTCCGGAATTTCCATCTTTTCGGCCAGCACTGATGCATCGGGCTCGAAACCGAACTCCTGCAGGTGCTGACGGCTGATCCGGTTCATCTTGTTGATGGTTTCGATCATGTGCACCGGAATACGGATGGTGCGTGCCTGGTCCGCGATGGAGCGGGTGATGGCCTGGCGGATCCACCAGGTCGCATAGGTCGAGAACTTGTAGCCGCGGCGGTATTCGAACTTGTCGACCGCCTTCATCAAGCCGATGTTGCCCTCCTGGATCAGGTCCAGGAACTGCAGGCCGCGGTTGGTGTACTTCTTGGCAATCGAGATCACCAGGCGCAGGTTGGCCTCGATCATCTCTTTCTTGGCCGCACGTGAAGACGATTCGCCTTCGTTCATGCGCTTGTTGATGTCTTTCAACTGGTCCAGTGGCACCACCACGCGGGCCTGCAGGTCGGACAGCTTTTGCTGCAGATCCTGCACCGGCGGAATGTTGCGACCCATCACCGCCGCCCAGGGCTTGCCGGAAGCGGCCTGCTTCTCGATCCACTTCAGGTTGAGCAGCTGGCTTGCCACCTTGTTGCCGTTCTTGTCGCGGCCGCTAAAGTCGGCAATGAAGCTCTCCTGTGGGTAGCCGCACTTGTCGACGATGATACGGCGCAGTTCACGCTCCTTCTTGCGCACATCGTCCACCTGGGCGCGCACCATGTCGCACAGCTTCTCGATGGCCTTGGCGGTAAAGCGGATGGTCATCAGCTCTTCACTCAGGGCTTTTTGTGCCTTGGTGTAGTTGGGCGTGCCGTAGCCTTCCTTGTCGTAGACCTTGTGAACTTTTTCGAACAGCTCACGCAGCTTGTCAAAGCGCTCCAGCGCCTGCTTTTTCAGCTCTTCGAGCTTCTTGGTCAGAGCCTTGGAGCCGCCCTTGCCGTCGTCATCGTCGGCTTCATCGAACTCGTCAAAGTCTTCTTCGGCCACATAGTCGTCGGCCTCGTTGGGGTTGGAGAAGCCGTCCACGATGGTGGTGATGACAACCTTGCCTTCGCGGATTTCCTCGCCCAGGCGCAGGATCTCGGCAATGGTGGCGGGGGATGCGGAAATCGCTTCCATCATGGCCATCAGGCCGCCCTCGATGCGCTTGGCGATCTCAATCTCGCCTTCGCGGGTCAACAGCTCCACTGTGCCCATTTCGCGCATGTACATGCGCACCGGGTCGGTGGTGCGGCCGAATTCGCTGTCCACGGTAGATAGAGCCGCTTCAGCCTCTTCTTCGGCTTCCTCTTCGGTCGCGGCGGTGGGGCCGTTGTTGTTAAGGAGCAGGGTTTCTGCGTCAGGGGTCTGTTCGTACACCGCCACGCCCATGTCGTTCAACATGGAGATCACGACTTCCAGGGTTTCCGCATCCACCAGCTTGTCGGGCAGGTGGTCGGAAATCTCGCCATGGGTTAGGTAACCGCGGGTCTTGCCCAGCTTGATCAGGGCCTTGAGGCGCAGACGGCGCTTGGCCATGTCTTCTTCGGACAGGACGGTTTCGTCCAGACCGAATTCCTTCATCAAGGCGCGCTCTTTGGCCTTGCTGATCTTCATGCGCAGCGGTTTGACCTTTTCGCCCGGTGTCGTCACCGGTTCGCCAGCCAGATCGGCCTCGATGTCGGACATGTCCATGTCATCGCCGGACGATTCGGCAGCTGCCTTGGGCTTGCGTCCACGCTTGGCGCCTGTCTTTGGGGAGGCGCTGGCTTCGGCAGTGGCGGCCTTGGCAGGGCGGCCTGGTTTCTTTTTGGCAGGGGCGTCTGCGGCCAGAAGTGCGTCAGCAGCTTCCTTCAACAGGGTGGCTTTGGACTTGGCGACAGGGGCTTTGGATGCTGGCACGGCAGGGGCTTTCTTCTCGGTCTTGGACGCGGACTTGGATGCAGGTTTGGCGGCAGACTGAACAGGCTTGGCAGATTTTTGAGCGGGCATGCAAGAACCTCAGAATCAAAAAAAGACGGACGGACAGAGCAGACACCACCTACGTCTCAGGCACGACGGGCGTAGTTGGCTAGGTGGGGTGCTTAACCCCGATGGCAAGATGGGAGGGCGATCATTTGGGATGCAGTCCTTGCGGTAAGGTGGCCGGTCGTGAACTGTGTCAACGGTTGGCCTGGCCCGGAGGTGCTGCTGTCGCTCTTGCCGAATCAACCTTGGATTATACCGTCGATTTGGGATTTTTCCAGTTGGCGTATCCGCTGCAGCGTGACCAATGGCATATCTGGTTCAGGAAATGCTTTGCTTGAGTTGCTGCCAGCGTTCGTACAATTCCCGGAAGCGTTGATAAGCGGCGGGATCGCTGGCGGCGGCCGCGCTGGCCTGGTTTTTTTGCTGTTCGATCTGCTCCAGCAGCATGCGGTTGAGCAGATCGCGCAGCTCGTCCGTGAATTCACTGGCCGTTTCGGGCGGCATAGGGGCATCGGCCATCAGGCGCAAGGCATGCGCTGCATCGGCATGGTCTACCAGGGCTTCCTTGAGTGCGCCCCATGGCAGGGGACCGTGTTCGTGTAGTTGGGCCTCCAGCCAGGCCAACAGCGGGCCGTGGGGGGCGGGTAGCTCACAGAGCAGCTGATGGTCTTCATGCGTCAGCGCCTCCCACAGCACGCTATGGCCCAGCAGGATGCGGGTGGCATGGTCGGCCCGACTGGCCAGCGGGCCGCGCAAAGGCGGGCGCACAGGGCGGTCGCGATCCCACTTGCCTTTGCCTTTCCAGTCCCCCCCTTTGCCTTCCCATTTGCCCTTGCTTTTCGAGGTATTGGTGCTTTCACCATCCAGTGGGTGGCCCCATGGGGTGGCGGTGGGGCTGCGTTCGTCGTGGTCGTCCGGTTGCCAATTGCTGGTCTGCCGCGCCGAGGACGGGGCTCTGGTATGGGGCGTGTTACTGGTCGCCGACCACAAGGCACCCAGTTCCTGGCTTGGCAACTGCACCTGCGCGGCGATTTCGCCCAGCAACTGGAGTTTGAGGGTTCCTTCTGGCAGCAAGCTCCACAGCGGCTTGGCATTGCTGGCCATGTGCGCGCGGCCTTCGGCCGTCTGCAAATCGCAGTCTTCGCGCGCGGCCTCGATCAGAAAACGGCTCAGTGGTGTGGCCTGTTTCACATAGTCCGCAAAAGCCTCCTTGCCGTTCGCCCGGATAAAGCTGTCGGGGTCGTGTTCGGCGGGCAAAAACAAAAACTTGATGCTGCGTACATCGGTGGCGTAGGGCAGAGCGGCGTCCAGCGCTTTGCGCGCCGCCCGGCGTCCGGCGGAGTCGCCGTCGAAGCTGAACACCACGGAGTCGGTAAAGCGGAACAGCTTGTGCACGTGGTCGGCGGTGCAGGCGGTCCCCAGCGTGGCCACCGCGTTGGGAAACCCCAGTTGCGCCAGCGCCACCACGTCCATATAGCCTTCGGTGACCAGCACATAGCCCTGTTCGCGCAGGGCGTTGCGTGCTTCAAACAGGCCATAGAGTTCGCGGCCCTTGCTGAACACGGGCGTTTCCGGCGAGTTCAGGTATTTGGGCTTGTCGTCGCCCAGCACCCGGCCACCAAAGCCGATGCACTCGCCCTTGATATTGCGGATGGGAAACATGACCCGGTCGCGAAACCGGTCGTAGCGCTTTTCGTCTTCGCCGTTCTCCGCTTCGTGCAGGATCACCAGGCCACTTTCCACCAGCAGTGGGTCGTCGTACTGCGGGAACACGCTGGCCAGGCTGCGCCACCCTTCCGGGGCATAGCCCAGGCCAAACTGTTTGGCTACTTCGCCCGACAGGCCGCGGCCCTTGAAATAGGCAATGGCGCGTGGCGAATCCTTGAGGTGCCGGCGGTAGGCGTCCGATGCCTTCTCCAGCACGCTGGTCAGCGTGTGCTGCTTTTCCCGTTGCTCCTGCGCGCGGGCGCGGTCCTGGGGGGAGCCTTCTTCCTCGGGCACCACCATGCCATATTGCTGGGCCAGGTCCTTGACGGCTTCAATGAAGGTCATGCCGACGTGGTCCATCAGGAAACTGATGGCGTTGCCGTTTTTGCCGCAGCCAAAGCAGTGGTAGAACTGCTTGGTCGGGCTGACCGAGAACGAGGGCGACTTCTCCCCGTGGAACGGGCACAGCCCCATGAAATTGGCGCCGCCCTTCTTGAGCTGCACATAGCGTCCCACGATCTCGACCACGTCGGTGCGGGCGAGCAGTTCCTGGATAAACGATTGGGGGATGGCCATGGGGTGATTGTAGGAACCTAAACTAGGGCGCATCCCAACTTCACTGATGTGACCCGCGCCATGACCTACACCACCCTGACCACCCAGATTGACGACGGCATCCTGACCCTGACGCTGAACCGGCCCGAGCAGATGAACGCCTTTACCGTGGAGATGGCGCACGAACTGGTCGATGTCTACCGCTCGGCCAGCGCGAATGACGCGGTGCGCGCGATTGTGGTGACCGGCGCCGGCAAGGCCTTCTGCGCGGGCATGGACCTGAGCCGGCCCGGCAATGTGTTCGGTTTGAACGAAGACCTGCAACCGACCTTGCAGGACATGCAAGAAAGGCTGGACGACCCGGAGGTGCTGCAGGGCGTGCGCGACACCGGCGGTCTGATTTCACTGGCGGTGTACGACTGCACCAAGCCGGTCATCGGCGCCATCAATGGTGCCGCGGTCGGCATTGGCGCCACCATGACCTTGCCCATGGATGTGCGGCTGGCGTCTGACAAGGCACGGATCGGCTTTGTGTTTGGCCGCATCGGGATCGTGCCCGAAGCCTGTTCGAGCTGGTTCCTGCCACGTATCGTAGGCATTTCGCAGGCACTGGAGTGGGCGTATTGCGCCGACATCCTGACACCCGAGGAAGCCTTGCAGGGGCGGCTGATCAAGGCCATCGTGCCGCACGACCAGCTGCTGGCCGAGGCACACAAACTGGCCCACCGCATGACAGACGGGCGCTCCCCCGTGGGCATCGCCCTGACGCGCCAGATGATGTACCGCAACGCGGCGCAGCCGCATCCACTGGAGGCGCACAAAGTGGATTCGCTGGCCATGTACTACACCAGCGTGAACGATGGCAAGGAGGGCGTGCGTGCGTTTCTGGAGAAGCGTCCCGCGGAATTCACGAGCCGGACGTCCACCGACATGCCGGGGTTCTATCCCTGGTGGTAAGCCAGTCGGATCTGATTGCTATCAAATATATAGCTAGTTGCGCAATATATACGGGGGCTGCAGGCCAATTTGACCTCTAATCGCCCAGCACCACGCCTTCGCGGCGCGGGTCTGCGCCACCAAAGTAGCCGGCCGGCGTGCGCTGTATCGCCTGCACGCCGCTGGGCAGGGGCAGTTCGGTAACCGGGTGGTCGCGTCCGCGCAGGGCCTGGATGGTGCCCGGTGGAAAGCGCTTTTCTTCCAGCAGCACCGGGCCACCGAGCGTGCCAAAGTTGGGCAGATTGATGGCCTGCTGCGCATCCAGCCCCCAGTTCAGCATGCCGTACAGCGCCTTGGCCGTGAAGTGGATGATGAAGGCGCCGCCCGGGCTGCCCGTACTCAGGACCAGCTGGCCACTGATTTTGTCCAACACCAGCGTGGGCGCCATCGACGAGCGCGGCCGCTTGCCGGGTTCGACCCGGTTGGCCACTGGTTTGCCATTTGCGTCGGTAGGCGTAAAGCTGAAGTCGGTCAATTCGTTGTTGAGCAAAAAGCCACCGCGCAGCCCGAGCCCGCGGTTGACCATCAGCCGGGCGCCCCAGCCGTCTTCGATGGTGGTGGTCATGGCCAGGGCCTGACCCCAGCGGTCGACGATGGAGATATGTGACGTGCCGTATTCGGGCTGGTCCGGCATCGGGGCGTAGGCCACGGGCAGGGCGCCCGGTGAGCCCGCAGGCGCCACCTTCATGCGCTTGCCCGACGGGCCACCGTCCATGCGCTTGGCGCGGGCCGCCAGGTAGGCGGGTTCCAGCAGGCTGCCCCAGGAGCCCGCCGGTGGCAATACAAAGTCGGGGTCCGCCACGTACTGGGCCCGGTCGGCAAACGCCAGGCGCGCAGCTTCGGTGTAGAGGTGCAGCCAGTCGGCGGTGGGCAGGCCTTGTGCCAGCGGCAAGCGCTGGGCGTCGGTGCTTTGCAGCATGCCGAGAATCTGGCCCACGGCCAGCGCCCCCGAACTGGGCGGCGGCATGCCGCAGATGCGATACGCCCTGGCGGGTGCGGCAGCCGCGTAATCAAAGCACAGCGGTTCGCGCACCTTGGGCGTGTAGGCCTGCAGGTCTTGCAGCGAGAGCGTGCCCGGATTGG
>CAUJJV010000214.1 GCA_963205375.1 Pseudomonadota bacterium | reverse complement strand
ATGTCGGCAATCTCCTGCGGGTGCACGCTGTGTTGCATGGGGTAGGTGTGCCACTCCACCGGGTGGCCCAGTTTGGCCAGGGCGTCGCGCGAATCTTCGCCGCGCTGGAGGACGACCACCGGGTCCTGCGTGCCGTGCGCCATGAAGATGGGTGTGGTGGCGTTGGCGGCATGGCGTTCGCTGGGAAAGCGGTCGGCCAGCGGCAGGTAGCCCGATAGGGCCATGATGCCCGCCAACCGGTGTGGCAGACGCAGGCCGGTGTGCAGTGCCATGGCGCAGCCCTGGCTGAAGCCGGCCAGCACGATGCGCGCGTGGGGGATGCCACGGTCCACCTCGTGCTGGATCAGTGCCTGGATCGCCCATTCGGATTTCTGGATGCCTTTGTCGTCCTGGCGGTCCACCAGATTGACGCCCAGGATGTCGTACCAGGCGGGCATCACATAGCCGCCATTGATGGTGACCGGAATGCTCGGGGCGTGCGGAAAGACAAAGCGGATGGCTGGGCAGCCGCCCAGGTCCAGCTCGGGGACGATGGGCGCAAAGTCGTTGCCGTCAGCGCCCAGGCCGTGCAACCAGATGACGGCGGCAGTAGGGTTGGGGGCGGATTCGAGTTCGATGCGGGGAAGCAGGGTGGTCATGGCGTGGCCTTGGGCGGTGGGGTCAACCGGGGGGCTCTATTGTCCACGAAGCTCCGTATGGTGATGCGAGGGGCTTGGCAGCTGTGCAAAGCCACGCCTACAATGTCTTTGAAACGCATCCGCACATGACTGGCACCCCCACCCCGCTCCAGATAGTCCACCGGTTGTGGTATGGCCCGGATCTGGTGCATGTTCAGGCGCGCCGCGAGCGGCGCGCGCTGATGCTGGGCAGTCTCTCCATGACGGTGATGGGCATGGTCTGGGCCGGCCTCTTCATCACCCTTGGCAACTGGCCGATGGTGTTTCTGGACGCGGCGATGGTTTTGGGTGGGCTGGGCACCGGTATCCTGGTCTGGCGCAAGAAGGCGCATGCGGCTGCGGTGGTGCTGTTATCCACGCTGTTCATCGTGATCTGCGTGATCGCGTCCGTGTTTGACATCTCCACGCCGCAAGCCCCCCGAACCACCCATCTGTATCTGCTGCCATTGGGGGTGGCCGCCCTGATGGCGTTTCGCACCGCGAGTCCCTGGCTGCGCCACGGCATTGCGGTAGCCTGTCTTGCGGGCGTGGCCGTGTTGTCGGTGACCTACGGTTCCATACCGCCTGAATATGCGCTGCCGCCCCACATCCGGGCGCCTGGGGCGTGGGTGACAAGCATTGCTGCGCTGACCATTCTGTACGGCATGCTGCACGTCATGCAAAACGATGCCGTGATGCGCTCCATTCTGGAGAACGATCTGCAGCTGGCGCTTGCGCAGGACCAGTTCGAATTGCACTACCAGCCACAACACGATCTTCAAGGCAATGTCATCGGGGCCGAAGCGTTGATCCGATGGAGGCATCCCAGTCGCGGTCTGGTCATGCCGGGTCAGTTCATCGAAGTGGCCGAGCAGACGGGGCAGATTCTCCAGATCGGGCAGTGGGTGACCAGGCAGGCCTGCGAGCAGTTGGCGCGCTGGGCGCAGCAGCCGGAATGCCGCCATCTGCGGGTGGCCGTCAACATCAGTCAGCTGCAGTTCCGCCAGCCAGACTTCGTGGCCCGGATTCTGGACACCATCGATACCTTTGGCATCGATGCACACAAGCTCGAACTTGAGTTGACCGAGTCCATGCTGGCCGAGGACCTGCAGGACATCATTGAAAAGATGTCGACCATCCGGAGCCGCGGGGTCACGTTCTCACTGGACGATTTCGGTACGGGGTATTCGTCCTTGAACTACCTCAAGCGACTGCCCCTGCACCAGCTCAAGATTGACCAGTCCTTTGTGCGCGACGTACTGGCCGACCCGAACGATGCGTCGATTGTGCGTACCGTGATCGCACTGGGACATAACCTGGGGCTGACGGTGATTGCAGAAGGCGTGGAAACCGAGGCGCAGCGGCTGTTTCTGGCGGAGTCCGGGTGCGAGTTGTTCCAGGGCTATCTGTTCAGTCCGGCCATGCCGATTGGCGCCTTCAACGCCTATGTGCAGACGACCGCCTTGGCGGCTTCTGCATCAGGGAAAACACCAACCCAAGTAGTAACGCGCTAATACCCGCAAACACATCATCTTCCTAGACTGCAGTTTCCAACTTTTAACGGAGACTGCAATGACCAAGAAGATCCTGATGCTGTGCGGTGACTATGGCGAAGACTACGAAACCATGGTGCCATTCCAGACGATGCTGGCCATCGGCTACACCGTGCATGCGGTGTGCCCGGACAAGAAGGCAGGCGACTACGTAATGACGGCCATCCACGACTTTGAAGGTGCCCAGACCTACAGCGAGAAGCCGGGCCACCGCTTCACGCTCAACGCCAATTTTGCCGACGTCAACACCGCGCAGTACGACGGCCTGCTGATCCCCGGTGGCCGTGGGCCCGAGTACCTGCGGCTCAACGCCCGTGTGCTGGCCATCACGAAGGAGTTTGCCGATACAGGCAAACCCATCGCCGCGGTCTGCCACGGCGCGCAATTGCTGGCCGCGGTGCCCGGCATCATCAAGGGCAAGACCATCAGCGCCTACCCAGCCTGCCGCCCCGAAGTGGAGCTGGCGGGTGCCAAATTTGCCGACATTGCCATTGATGCCGCAGTGACCGATGGCCAATACGTCACGGCACCGGCCTGGCCCGCCCATCCGGCGTGGCTGGCGCAGTTCATCCAGTTGCTGGGTACAAAAATCACCTACTAGGGTCAGGTGCTGGTATTCCGGCGCCCCAGGGCCTATGCTCTGGGGCCGGGTGTCGCAGCCATTGAAGGGGAGTCGTCCATGTGCCAGATTTTTGTGCGCGCCAATGCGCAAAGCTACGAGGCCACCACGCGCAGCATCCGGCTGCATGGCGTGGTGACCAGCGTGCGGCTGGAGAACCTGTTCTGGGATACGCTGGAAGAAATTGCCCAGCGCGATGCCATGCATGTGCCCCAGCTGTTGTCCAAGTTGTACGACGAGCTGCTGGAGCACCGGGGCGACATCCCCAACTTCTCCAGCTTTCTGCGCGTGTGCTGCCTGCGCTACCTGGCCCTGCAGGTGGATGAGCGCATTCCGCGCGACATCGGCATACCGATTGGTTCGCTCAACGCCCACGCCGTGCTGCGGGGCCTGCGCCCCAACCTGGTGGACGCGAACGCAGCCTGAGAGCTAGTC
>CAUJJV010000213.1 GCA_963205375.1 Pseudomonadota bacterium | reverse complement strand
GAAGCAGATGACCACGGGTGCGAGCAACGACTTTGAACGCGCCACGCACATCGCCCGAGATATGGTCACCCGCTACGGCATGACCGATGCCCTGGGTCCGATGGTCTACGCCGAGAACGAAGGCGAAGTGTTCCTGGGCCGCAGTGTCACCAAGACCACTACCATGAGTGAGCAGACCATGCAAAAAGTTGATGGCGAAGTGCGTCGCATCATCGACCAGCAGTACGCGCAGGCTCGCAAGCTGATTGAAGACAACCAGGACAAGATGCACGCCATGGCCAAGGCCCTGCTGGAGTGGGAAACCATCGACAGCGACCAGTTGGACGACATCATGGCGGGCAAGGATCCGCGTCCTCCGAAGGATTGGACACCTCGCACCCCCAACTCTGGCGGCGGCGACAGTGGCGGTGCTCCCGCAGTAGCGGCAGACCCCAAACCCACGGTTGCCTGATTCGTCAGGCCACCCTTGTGAACGGGGCCACTGGCCCCGTTTTTATTTGTCGATAATCCTCTCATGCAGTGGCAAACCTCCCGATTTCTGATTGACCTGAGTGCTCCGAAGGTCATGGGCATCGTCAATGTCACGCCGGATTCGTTTTCCGATGGTGGTAAACACGCCACTGTTGACACGGCCCGTCGGCACTGTGACCAGCTGGTGCAGGACGGAGCAGACATTCTGGACATTGGTGGCGAATCCAGCCGGCCCGGTGCTATGCCGGTGTCGCTGGAAGATGAGCTGGCGCGCGTGCTGCCCATCGTGCGCCACGCGGTCACCCTGGGCGTGCCGGTTTCGGTGGATACCTACAAGCCCGCGGTCATGCAGTCGGTGCTGGACCTGGGTGCAGACATCATCAACGACATCTGGGCGCTGCGCTGGCGCGACCGGCCCGGCGGTCTGTCGGGGGAGTCGGTGGTGGCCGGCCACACCCACTGTGGCGTCTGCCTGATGCACATGCACCGCGATCCGCAGACCATGCAGGTCGCGCCCATGCAGGGCGATGTGGTGCCGCAAGTGCTATCATTTTTAGAGCTGCATGCGCATAATCTGCGGGGGCTGGGTATCGAAATGGCCCGTATCTGCCTGGACCCGGGCGTCGGATTCGGCAAGTCCGTGGCGCAGAACTTTGCGTTATTGGCACGCCAGGCGGACTTGGCTGCACTGGGCTATCCGGTGCTGGCAGGGTGGTCGCGCAAATCGTCACTGGCCGCTGTCACGCAGACGGCTGCGGGCAATACGGCACACATGGACGTGCAGGAGCGACTGGTGCCCAGCGTCACGGCTGCCGTGCTGGCAGTGCAGAACGGGGCGCATGTGGTGCGGGTGCACGATGTGAAAGAGACAGTGCAGGCACTCAAGGTGCTGGCGGCGATGAAACTACAACAAAGGTAAGCAATTTATGGGACGGAAGTTTTTTGGAACCGATGGCATTCGCGGCACCGTGGGACAAGCTCCCATTACCCCCGACTTTGTCTTGCGTCTGGCGCATGCCGTGGGCCATGTGCTCAAGGAAACCGAGATGCGCCCCACCGTGCTGATCGGCAAGGACACCCGCATCTCGGGCTACATGCTTGAAAGCGCGCTGGAAAGCGGCTTCAATTCCGCTGGGGTGGACGTGGTGCTGCTGGGCCCCTTGCCGACGCCCGGTGTGGCCTACCTCACGCGCGCGCAGCGGGCATCGCTGGGCGTGGTGATTAGCGCCAGCCACAACCCGTTTGAAGACAACGGCATCAAGTTCTTCAGTGCGCAGGGAACCAAGCTGCCCGACGCGTGGGAACTGGCCGTAGAAGCCGCGTTGGAGAAACCCCCGGTATGGGCTGCATCGGCCGACCTGGGCAAGTCGCGCCGACTGGACGATGCAGCCGGGCGCTACATCGAGTTTTGCAAGAGCACGTTTGCCAATGACCTGACGCTCAAGGGCATCAAGATCGTGGTGGACGCGGCCCACGGTGCGGCCTACAACATTGCGCCCAAGGTGTTCCATGAACTGGGTGCCGACGTGGTGTCCATTGGCTGCTCACCCGATGGGCTGAATATCAACAAGGGTGTGGGTGCCACCCACCCGGAAGCCCTGGTGCAGGCCGTCAAGGACCACCAGGCCGACTTTGGCGTGGCCCTGGATGGCGATGCCGACCGGCTGCAACTGGTGGATGCACAAGGGCGCCTCTACAACGGCGATGAACTGCTGTACCTGATGGCCGACGACCGTCTGGGACGTGATGAGCATGTGCCGGGCGTGGTCGGCACGCTGATGACCAATATGGCGGTGGAAGTAGCGCTCAAGAACCGTGGTGTGCAGTTTGTACGCGCCAAGGTCGGCGACCGCTATGTGCTCGAAGAGCTGGACAGGCACCAGTGGATTCTGGGCGGCGAGGGTTCGGGCCACCTGCTGGCGCTGGACAAACACACCACGGGCGATGGCCTCATTTCCGCACTGCAGGTGCTGCAGGCCTGCGTACGCAGTGGCAACTCCATGGCCGATCTGCTCAAAGGCGTGGAGCTGTTCCCCCAGACCCTGATCAATGTGCGCCTGGTGCCCGGGCAGGACTGGAAGACCAATGACCGGCTGGCCGAAGAAACCCGCGCGGTGGAGGTCGAGCTTGGCGACACGGGACGGGTGCTGATCCGCGCCAGTGGCACCGAACCTTTGGTGCGGGTGATGGTGGAAGCACGCGACGCGGTGCAGGCCAAAACCTGCGCGCAGCGCATTGCCGACACGCTCAAGGTATGAGCCAGTCAATCAACCCGGTGCGCGTGGTGTGCGCCGACTATGCCAACCCGGTCCATGCCGCTGCGGTGGTGATGCTGCTCGATGCCTATGCCAGCGACCCCATGGGTGGTGGCGAACCACTGAGCGAATTTGCCAAGGCCAATCTGGTGCCATCGCTGGCATCACGCCCGCAGGCATTCAGCGTGCTGGCGTTTGCGGGTGACGACGACGGTACGCCTGTGGGTCTGGTCAATTGCATCGAGGGCTTTTCCACCTTCGCCTGCAAGCCCCTGGTCAATGTGCACGATGTTGCGGTCCTTGCGGGCTACCGTGGCCAGCGCATCGGGGAGCGCATGCTGGAACTGGTGGAGACGCTGGCCCGCGAGCGCGGTGCCTGCAAGCTGACACTGGAAGTGCTCTCTGGCAACGCAGGGGCCATGCGCCTGTACCAGCGCGCAGGCTTTGCCCATTACCAGCTGGACCCGGCCATGGGGCAGGCCGGTTTCATGCAGAAGTGGCTGGACTGAACGCGCTATTCGTGCCCGGTCGGGCTGCTGGCAATGCTTTGCAGGCGCTCTGCAATGTCGGACGGTAGCTCCAGCTCCCTGGCCAGGGCATTTGCCCGCACCATGTCGCGCGTCTGTCCAATGCGCGTTTGCAGATCGATCGCTTCAAGGTGCCATTTTTCCGCCGTCTTGTGCGGCAAAACGTCGCGCAGCATCTCTATGCTGTAGCGTACGTGTTTGGCAAGAATGCGGACCCGATGCTGACTTTGCGCTGTATCTGCGTTGGCCTTGGCTTTACGCATTGTCCTGTGCATTTGGTGGACTCTGTGCCTGGCCCAGGAACGCAAGGCACCATCGGCATGGTCACGGGCAACGAAAAGTTCACTGTGCGAAGCCAATTTCGTAATCCATTGCGATATGTCCTCCAGAGTGCCTTGAATAACTGGCTCCCGCAGCACCGCCCGAAGGGCAAGTCGTTGTTGCCGGTCTGCGCTTGCGAAAACCCGTGTCATCCGTTCCCACTCCTGCGTATGTGCCGGGGCTCCCTTCATGTAGGCGCTGGATAACTTCGGTAATGTTTGAAAGCGGGCCACATCCAGGTCCCGCAGCCGGCTGAGCGCTTTGAGCATCGGTTGGAGTGCGCCATTGGCTGGAATGCCATCCTTTTGAAGCAGGGGCTTGAAAAGGTGCATTGCGCTCTTGAATCGGCGCCAGCTGACTCTGGCCTGGTGCACGACTTCAGGATCGTTGGACTCCTGGAGCAAATCCAGGTTGGTGCGGAAATCTCCGAATGCTTTGCCCAGCAGGGACTGGACAGCTTCCCGGTCAGACGCTGAAAACCCGGTGCTCAACGCGTTTGCATTCGGCAAGGATGTCGTGCCGGCTCAAGGGCTGGTGCATGTGTCTCAGTTTCACGTTCCAGTAGCTTGGCTTGGTTCGGATGGTCCGGCGTTCACCAAACGGAAGTGCGGCATCCGCTGGAAGCGAATCGACGGCGTTGTACTTGTCGATGGCCTCTTTCAGTTGAAGAACTACCGGGTCGTCCGAACCATAGCGGTCCTTCATTTCCTGGAACACCTGGCTCAAGTGGTTGATACGTCGATGCATGCGGTATCTCCTTGAAAGACGGTAGGCCAGTATCACAGAAACCTGTGACGATTTGAAGACGCTTATTCCCTCGGTGCTAAGGGCAAGGCTATTTGACAAATATCAACGCAATGCGGATTTCAGCGCCATTGCGCGGGTTGTCACAGGCCAGCCATATCCGTTTCTGAGAATCGTCTGCATCAGACATTACGAACCGGACATTGCATGCTCAAAGAAAAAGCCGTGGCCTCTCTGGGGCAGCAATCGCTGCTTCTGCCCGCCTGGGTCAAGGCAGCACTGTTGGCGAACGACCGTTTGAAGTTGTACCTGACCATGCTGCAGGCCGCAGCACAACATGCGGGGACGCCAGAGACACCGCTGACGGATTGGGGGCGGGATCTGGCACAGGCGGGTCTGCACGATGCCGGATGGTTGCAAGAACTCGTCAAGACAGCGTACTTTGACGATCGACTGTTGCTCATTCCCCAGCTCGATCAACTCACCCGGGCACTGGCCGGTGATTTGCTCACCATGGCGCGGCCCCTGTGTGAAGGAAGCAGCCACCAGGATGCAGAACTGGCTGGCAGACGCGATGGCTGGCTGCAACGGCTGCGCACCATGGCCGAAGATGAAGGGCTTTCCCCGGACGCACTGGCGGATCTGACGCGTGGCGATCGCAAGGGCGGCGACAGTTTCCATATTCTGGTGATGGATATTCACAAGCGGCTCAATGCCATGTCCGGTGAAATCGCCACGGAAAGTATTGACGGTGCACATGTCTGGCAGGTGGAGCCCTCGGACAAGGTCCTGATCCAGTCCTTTATGCGGGGCCTCAATCGGACGGCACCGCTGAAGTTCTCCCACCCGGGCCTGGATACTGCAGTTACCCGCGATGGCCCGCGTTTGCTGATTCAGAACGACATCGGCACCAACGATGTGCATGTACTGGTGATTGAGGTGGAAGAGGGCACCATCCGGCTCCATTACTCCGATCTGCACCCGGGGCGCTTCGACTTTTTCCGGCAGATGCTGGAAGGTGCAGGCTTTGAGTGGACCGTGTCGGACCCGATGACCTCGGACGGACTCAACGCCGGCAAGCCCTATACGCTGGGTACAGCGGTGTTGACAGCGACAAGCCAGAACGCTCTGTGTAACGGGCTGGAGGCCGTGGGCGCGCGCATTGTGTTTGTGATCGACTGGAACCGGGCACGCAAGCGGTTGCAGAGTTTTGTGCGCAAGCCGCAGGCCATTGCCTTGCTCAGGCGTGCTGCCGATCAGGAGTGGGGGCACATGGCGTGGCTACTCGCAGGCGGGGACAGGCTGGTGTTCAATGCCATGCAGGCTGTCGATAGCGAAGCCTTTCGCATTGGAGATCGCCTGGACGAAGTACTGGGAGAAGAATCCGCTACCGCCTTTTTGCTGGAGTTGATGCGCATTGCCAGTGTCATGCTGCGCCAGCAGCTTCCGATGGGGATGGTTGCCGATGAAGCGCGCATGTTGCTGGCACGCGTCCTGCGAAAGCGCACTTTCGAGTTTGATCTGCTGGCTGAACATGCCGCCTACTGCCATGCGCTTGCGCTGGCATTGTGCTCGGCGCTGGAAGATGGCTCCACCGTGAGTGCGGAACAGAACAGCAACCTGGTTCTTCGTGCCAAGGCCTGGGAACGCAAAGCCGACCATTTGCTGATGGAGGCGCGCCAGCGGGCCGAGCGGCAATTGCGCTGGGTGCCGGTGGTGGAGTTGCTGGAAAAGTCGGATGACGTCGCGGACGCACTGGAAGAAGCGACCTTCATTTTTTCCATGACGCGGCTCGACTCCCTGGCAGGGCTGCCGCCAATCGTGCAGTCCGCCTTGCGGCGCCTGGCCGACACCACGCTGGCAGCCATTCAGGACCAGATCAAGGCGATCGAGATTGCCCGGCGTGTGAGCGAAAGCGGAGAGCCTGCAGATAGCGAGCTCTTCCTGCAAACGCTGTGGCGCATGTTGCGCGCAGAACGTCTGTGTGACGAGCTTTCGCGCCAGGCCCGGATGAAGATCGTGGTGGCGCTTGCGTCTGTGCCTGTCAACCTGCTGCTGGCCAGCGATCTGGCCAACACCATTGAAAAGGCTTCCGATGGATTGCTCGCCGCTGGACACGCTTTGCGGCAGATGGTTATCAACAAGACTGGAATATCCGCATGAAGTCCTCCTCCCATTGGCCCAAGCACATCTATCTCATTGCGAGCGGTGAGGCAACGCACCAGCACAAGGCGACCCGCGAAAGCATGGGCTCCAAAGCCTACAACCTGCTTCGCATGGCCGAGATTGGCCTGATAGTTCCTCCAGCACTGGTCATCGGAACGCATTTCACCCGCACTCCCGATGAGTGCATGCTGCCGCTTTTCGCTGTAGGCCTGGCAGCATTGCAGGATGTTTCCGGACTGGTGTTTGGCGATGCCAGAAACCCGTTGATCGTTTCTGTGCGTTCCGGGGCACCGGTATCGATGCCAGGCATGATGGAAACGCTGCTCAATATTGGCCTGTGCGACAGCACCGCCCCCGGGCTGCTGCGCCAGACGGGTAATCCGCGCCTGGTGTGGGATGCCTACCGGCGTCTGATCGCCAGCTATGCCGAAGTGGTGGCGGGACTGCCGGGATCGTTGTTTGAAGCGGAGATCAACCGCACTACGGGGGGGCGCGATGAAAGAGAGCTGGACTTCAGTGAGCTTCGCGAGCTCACTGCGAGATTCAAAACGATCTATCAGCAAAATGCAGGATCTGCCTTCCCCCAGGATGTGAATGAGCAGCTGTCTGGGGCTGTCCGTGCGGTGTTTGCCTCATGGAATTCCGACAAGGCGCAGGCGTATCGCGATATCAACGGCATTGATGCCGCCATGGGTACCGCCGTCACCATCCAGGCCATGGCGTTTGGCAACAGCGGCGGGCATTCCGGCGCGGGTGTTGGCTTTACGCGGGACCCGACCACAGGCGACAGAAAGCTGTGGGTGGATTTCCTGGCCAATGCGCAGGGCGAGGACGTGGTGTCGGGCCGGAGAAACGCACATGGACACCAGGCCATGGCGGACCTGGTTCCCGGGGCCTGGCGCAGCCTGCAGGAAGCGGTGCAGGCGCTGGAGCGTGCATTCGGTGATATGCAGGACTTTGAGTTCACGGTTCAGGAAGGCGTTCTGCACATGTTGCAGACCCGAACCGGCAAGCGTACGCCGCTCGCCGCTGCACGCATTGCGATGGACCTCCTGGAAGAGGGCCTGATTGATGCAGCGACCGCGCATGAACGTACGGCCGGGTTGCAGGAGTCCGATATGGGGCGGGTACAGATTGCCCCGGTCGATGACAAGCAGACGCCAGTCAGTCCCTGTGCACGTGCTGCTACGGCCTGCCCGGGTGTGGTCTCCGGGGAGATTGCGCTGGATGGCGAACGTGCTGCGGCGCGGGCCGCACAGGGCGTGCAGGTTGTTCTGGTGCGTCAGGATGCCGAGACGAGCGACATCGTTGCACTGGAGTCGGCCGTGGGGTTGCTGACCCAGCGCGGTGCGCGCACGTCCCATGCTGCGGTGGTGGCCCGCCAGCTGGGGCGTGTGTGCCTGGTGGGCTGTGACAACCTGCACATCGAATCGGAAGCGCGCACCATCAGGCTGGGAGACCTGGTACTGCAGGAGGGGGACACCATCACGCTGGATGGCAATGAGGGGGCTGTCTACGACGGAGTGGTCGCGGCGGTCATGGTGCCAGACGCGGCGCTGGTTTCGCGCTTGCGGGCTTTGCGGGCATCGCATGCAGCAGGCCACCAGAGAAGGCACGGAGCATGAGCCAGATGCCAATCATGTCGTCGCTTGCCGGCAAAAAAGGTCTGATTGTCGGATTGGCAAATGCCCACAGCATCGCCTATGGGTGTGCCAGAGAAGCTGCGCTGCAAGGGGCCGAATTGGTGACGTCCTGCCTGAACCAGAAGGCCTATCCGTACGTGGAGCCCCTGGCGCGCGAACTCGGAGTCCCGCTGTTGACCTGTGACGTGGAAACACCCGGAGAAATGCAGTCGCTGATTGAGCGCACGGTGGAACACCTCGGGCACCTGGACTTCGTCATCCATTCCATCGCCTGGGCACCGCTGGAAGACCTGCACGGCGACGTGGTCAACAGTTCGAGTATTGGCTTTGCCCGCGCCATGGAAGTGTCGTGTCATTCCTTTGCGCAACTGGCACAGCTCTGTACCCCCCATATGACGCAGGGTGGCAGCTTTGTCACCATGAGCTATCTGGGCGCTGCAGAGGCGGTGCCTCACTACGGTTTGATGGGGCCGGTCAAGGCTGCGCTGGAGTCCCTGGTGCGCTACATGGCACTCGAATTGGGGCCCAAAGGAATCCGCGTACACGCCGTGTCTCCAGGGCCCATATTGACGCGCGCAGCGTCAGGTATTGCAGCCTTTGACGATCTCATGACCCATGCCCAGAAGAAGGCTCCGTTGGGACGGCTGGTCACCCTGGAGGAAATTGCGCGCCTGAGTGCGTTCCTGTGCAGCGAGGCTTCGTCAGGCATGACGGGGCAAACCATCTATGTCGATGCGGGCTGCCATGCCGTCGCCTGAACGTTCCCCCCTAATCTCGCAAGCTCAACCGCTGGAAGTTCCCATGTATACCTTTGCCCCTCAGGAATATACCGACAACGTTACTTACGACGAGATACAGATCGGCCAGACCGCCCGCATTGTGCGAACGCTTACGCTGGAAGATATCCATGCCTTTGCCGCTGTTTCGGGGGACACCAATCCTGCGCATCTGGACCCCACCTACGCGAACGCGACGCTGTTCCATGGGGTGATTGCCCACGGAATGTGGGGAGGTGCGTTGATCTCGGCCTTGCTCGGAACCGTCTTCCCAGGCCCGGGCACCATTTATCTGGAGCAGGCATTGCATTTCAGCAAGCCGGTTCGCATTGGCGACACGTTGACGGTCACCGTCATGGTGACGGCCAAAGACGATGCCAAGAAGCGCGTCGAGCTGGACTGCCAGGTGCTCAATCAGCGTGGCGAGGGGGTGCTGCACGGCATGGCCCGCGTGCTGGCGCCGACCCAGCGGGTGCGCAGTCCGCGTGTCAATGTGCCCCAGATCCAGCTCTTCGATCCCGAGGCGCGCCTCCGTGCGTTGCTCAGCTTGGGCGATGGCCTGCCTGCCGTACGCTGCGGCATCGTGCATCCCTGTGACATCGATTCCCTGGGGGGCGCCATCGACGCGGCCCGGCATGGCCTGATCGACCCCGTGCTGATCGGGCCCGAGGCCAAGCTGCGCGAGCTGGCTGAAGAGGCCGGTATCGACCTGGCGGGCATCGCCATTGAAGCGGTACCGCACAGCCACGCCGCTGCGCTGCGGGCAGCAGAGTTGGCCGCAGACAGAAAAGTGGAGGCGCTCATGAAGGGAAGCCTGCATACCGACGAGATGATCCATGCCGTTCTTGCCAACCCTGCACTGCGCACGGCACGGCGGATGTCCCATGTGTTCCGGTTCGATGTACCAACCTATGCCAAGCCGCTTTTGCTGACGGACGCCGCGTTGAATATCCGCCCCAGTCTGGCTGACAAGGTGGATATCGTGCAAAACGCCATTGCCTTTGCGCGCATCATGGGCACAGCGTTGCCCAAAGTGGCGGTTCTGTCTGCGGTGGAAACCATCAACCCGGAAATTCCGTCCACGCTGGATGCGGCCGCCTTGTGCAAGATGGCACACCGTGGCCAGATCTCTGGTGGACTGCTGGACGGGCCACTCGCGTTTGACAATGCGATTTCTGCGCATGCGGCGCGTATCAAGCACATCGAATCCGATGTGGCCGGAGACGCAGACATCCTGATGGTTCCCGACCTGGAGTCCGGGAACATGCTGGGGAAACAGTTGCAGTACCTGGCCGGCGCGACGGCTTCCGGCATTGTCCTGGGCGCAAGAGTGCCCATCGCGCTGACCAGCCGCGCTGATGGTGTGTCTGCACGCATGGCCTCGGCATTGCTGGCCAAGATGATTGCCCACCACAACCGGATGATTCAGCCATGACCGTGCTGGCGGTCAATGCCGGTTCGTCCACACTGAAGTTTGCACTGCACCCCGTGGAGGGCGGCATTGCGCAGCCTGCGCTGCTGACGGGGGTCATCGAGGGACTGTCAGCGCAAGGCCCACTGGACATGATCTGGAATGGGGGAGGCACAACGCATACCGAACGTAGGGGTGACGCCGATGGTGATGGCTTCGAGTCGGCACTGGCCATGCTGCAGAAAATGCTCCAGCGGGAGTCAGCCGGACGGGAGTTGCAGGCGGTAGCGCACCGCGTGGTCCATGGTGGGGCGCGCTACCGTGAGGCCACCGTTGTCACCGACAGCGTGGTACAGGATCTGGAGCGCCTGTGCCGGCTTGCACCCTTGCACCAACCGCACAATGTTCAGGGGATTCGCGCATTCGCCAAGCGCTTTCCTGGTGTACCCCAGGTGGCATGTTTTGACACGGCCTACCACGCTGACCTGCCCGATGTGGAGTACCGCTTTGCCTTGCCACAAGCCCTCCATGATGAAGGGGTGCGGCGCTACGGCTTCCATGGGCTTTCCTACCAGTACGTGATGCAGAGTTTGCAACAAGTCACGCCCATGGCACACGGGCGGGTGGTCATGGCCCACCTTGGCAGTGGTGCCAGTGTGTGCGGTGCCATGCAGGGCCAGAGCCGGGCAACCAGCATGGGATTTTCTGCGCTCGACGGTCTCATGATGGGTACCCGCGCCGGGGCACTGGATGCCGGCGTGGTGCTGCATCTGCTGGCCCAGGGGTGGGACCACGCCCGTTTGCAGCATCTGCTGTACCGCCAGAGCGGTCTGCTGGGGGTATCTGAAGTCTCGTCGGATATGCGGCAACTGCGCCGCAGTGACAGCGCGCAGGCGGACCTGGCCATTCGCATGTTTACCTACCGCGTGGTTCGGGAAGTTGGTGCCATGGTGGCCTGCATTGGCGGGCTGGATGTGCTGGCTTTCACCGGAGGGATCGGTGAGCATGATGCGACCCTGCGATCCGAGGTGTGCGAGCGGCTGGCGTTCCTCGGTGTGCGGATGGATCCGCGGGCCAATGCACTGGCGGATGGGAGCGGGCCGGTTGCATTGCACCTGCCTGACAGTGCGGTCGAAGTGTGGATGGTTCCGACGGACGAGGGGTTTGTGGCGGCGCAGACAGCGGTGCGTCTGGTGCTGTGACACCACTGGTACCGCGGGCAGGGGGATTCCCCTGACAAATCAGGTCTTGTATTTGTAATTAAACGGTGTAAACTGTTTATATAATTCAAAGGAGGAGTCCGGTATGCAGACAGATTTTCGCGAATGGTTTCTCGGGGCTGCACTGGTCAGGTGGTACCAGGCATTGACGCATCACTACGCCATTCAGACGCCCACCCACGTCGGAGCATTTGCCGGTTCACTCCTGGAGCGGCGTGACTGGGATCACAACTAGTGGCATTCATCTGTATGTCATGGAAATGACATAAAAAATCCGGACACTGAAGAGTTGTTGCCCGCTTTTTTATGACCACTCTTCCTGCCGTGACTTATGGAGCCGACGCCTCTGGCCTGATCTGTGGCTTTCAATTCGGTGAAGCCGGACCGGGTACCGCCATCGGTGCTGAAGACGCGCTACTGTGGCTGGAACAGAACGCTGATGTGCCGACTGCAGGATTTGTGTGGCTGCACTTCAACCTGGCGCACACGGCAACCGAAAAGTGGCTGCGCGAACATGTGCATCTGTCCAACGCCTTTCACGAATCTCTGAAAGAAGGGTCCCGGTCGACCCGCGTGGAAGTCGACGACGACATGCTGGTTGCGGTCGTGAATGACGTCGCCTATGACTTTGCCTTCGAGCCGGGTGACATTTCCACCATGTGGTTGACCGTGGGCCCGCGGCTGGTGATCAGTGCGCGCATGCAGCCTCTGCGGTCGATTGACCGGTTGCGCGATGCGGTCAAGAAGGGCATCACGCTGCGCTCGTCCGTGGAACTGCTGGTGCACCTGATGCACGACCAGGGCGACGTGCTGGTCAATATTGTGCGCACCACCACAGCGCGGGTTGACAGCCTGGAGGACCATCTGCTGTCCGGTCGACTCGAGAAAAAGCGCGCCGACCTGGGCGCGTTGCGACGCCTTCTGGTCCGGCTGCAACGCGTGTTGGCGCCGGAGCCCGCGGCACTGTTTCGCCTGCTCAAGATGCCGCCGGACTGGATTCACGAAGCCGATCTGGACGATCTGCGCCAGTCCACCGAGGAATTCAATGTGGCACTCAGCGACATGGCCGCGCTGCAGGAGCGCATCAAGTTGCTGCAGGAAGAAATTGCGGGGCGGGTTGCCGAGGCCAACAACCGCAGTCTGTTTGTGTTGACTATCGTCACCGTGCTGGCGCTTCCCATCAACATCATTGCCGGTTTGCTGGGCATGAACGTGGGTGGCATTCCGCTGGCAGAGCACCCGAGCGGATTCTGGGTGATCGTGGCCATCATCGTCACGTTTACCGTGATTGCCGGATGGATTGCCTACCGGCAGACACGTGAATAAGTCTGCCGCAGGCAGTCAGTAGCGTTCGGGAACGATGATGCTGTCTGGCACGGGTTGGCGCATGTAATCTTCGTTGCGGATGCGCTGCGGCAGTTCCACCGTTTCATGCACCACTTCCTGGTAAGGGATCTGTTCCAGCAG
>CAUJJV010000212.1 GCA_963205375.1 Pseudomonadota bacterium | reverse complement strand
CTGCAGCGCCGTGTGCCGCATATTCCCGTGGTGCTGGCGCCGGCGTCCGTGCAGGGAGAAGGCGCACCACGTGAACTGGTCAAGGCGCTGGAGTCCCTCTTCACTCTTGCAAGGGACGAGGGTAGCCGGTCGCCAGTGGATACCATTTTGCTGGTGCGTGGCGGCGGATCCATGGAGGACCTATGGGCGTTCAATGATGAAGCTTTGGCCCGCGTGATTGCGCGCAGTCCGGTACCTGTGGTGTGCGGCGTGGGGCACGAGACCGATTTCACGATTGCCGATTTTGTGGCCGATCTGCGGGCACCCACACCTACCGCGGCGGCAGAGCTGGTGGCCATGCCCACCCAGGTCTGGCTGGACGAGGTACAGAGACTGGATGAACGTTTGCAGGAAGCCCTGACACGGCGGACAGATCGCGAAGCCCAGCGGCTCGATCAGGTGACTGCCCGTATGGGCAGGCCTTCGCAGCTGGCGCACCGCAGCCGAATGCACCTGGCGTCTCTGGAACAGGGTCTGTCGCATGCAATGCAAATCCGGCTGCGCACCTGCCGTTCTACGTTGGAGTCCATGGGAGGTGCAGTACCCCGGACCATGCAGCGCACGCTGGAAATCGAGCGCGAGCAGCTTGCACGCGCAGCGTTGCGTCTTGGAGCACTGGACCCGAGTCTGGTTTTGCGCCGGGGCTACGCCTGGTTGGCAGACGGGAAGAATCGACCTATCACCAGCATCACACAAACCCAGGTGGGGCAACAGGTGGTCGCCACCCTTGCTGACGGTGCGGTTGATATGACTGTGCAGCACAGACACGCCAATTAGTTTCTACAATCGCCGTTTTCTTGACCACAAACCAGAGGAATTCATGGAACATACCTTGCCCCCCCTGCCTTACGCCATCGACGCGCTGGCTCCAGCCTATTCTAAAGAGACCCTGGAGTTCCACCACGGCAAGCACCACAATGCCTATGTGGTCAACTTGAACAACCTGCAGAAGGGGACAGAGTTCGAGAACATGTCCCTGGAAGAAATCATCAAGAAATCCAGCGGCGGCGTTTACAACAATTCCGCACAAATCTGGAACCACACTTTCTTCTGGAACTGCATGAAGCCAGCTGGCGGTGGTGAGCCTTCCGGCGCCTTGGCCGCAGCCATCAATGCCAAGTGGGGCAGCTATGCCGCTTTCAAGGAAGCTTTCGTGAAGTCCGCGGTGGGTAATTTTGGCTCTGGCTGGACATGGCTGGTCAGGAAGCCTGATGGCAGCGTGGATATCGTCAACATGGGTGCCGCCGGTACACCGTTGACCACGGCCGACAAGGCGTTGCTGACCGTGGACGTGTGGGAACACGCGTACTACATCGACTACCGCAATATGCGTCCCAAGTTCGTCGAAACATTCCTCGACAAGCTGGTGAACTGGAGCTTTGCGGAAGCCAATTTCGCCTGAAGAAGCAGGGCGCGACAAAAGGGCTCGAAGGGCAACTTTCGGGCCCTTTTTGCTGCACGGTTGTTTTGGAAACTGAAAAAATATGCAATTAAATCGCAGTTAATTTTGCATTGTGATATTGAATTGCAAAAAATGCGGCTTGGGTCAGACCACTGAAAGCACAATCACCGACTATCTTCTGGCTAAAGTCAGTTGGTGCGAATCAGACTGGCGGTATTTCCTAACTATTTTTGGAGACAAGAAATGAGCAATAAGCAACCGACCATCATCTACACGTTGACCGACGAGGCGCCTCGTCTGGCCACGGCTTCCTTTTTACCTATCGTGCGTGCATTTGCCTCGGCTGCTGGCGTCGATGTGCTGGAAAGCGATATCTCGGTTGCTGCGCGTGTTCTGGCGACTTTTCCCGAGTGCCTGACCGAAGCGCAGCGCGTGACCGACAACCTGGCAGAGCTGGGCAAACTCACGCTCCTGCCCGATACCAACATCATCAAGCTGCCCAATATCAGTGCATCGGTAGGACAACTGGTTACCTGTATCAAGGAGTTGCAGTCCAAGGGTTATGCGATGCCCGACTACCCCGAGGCACCCAAGACCGAAGAAGAAAAAGCCATTCGCGCCCGCTATGCCAAGTGCATTGGCAGCGCGGTGAATCCGGTTCTGCGCGAAGGCAACTCGGACCGCCGTGCGCCCCGTGCGGTCAAGGAATATGCCCGCAAGAATCCGCACAGCATGGCCGAGTGGAGCCAGGCCTCGCGCTCGCACGTCTCCCACATGCACCACGGCGACTTCTACCACGGTGAAAAGTCCATGACACTGGACAAGGCGCGCGATGTCAAGATGGAACTGCTCACCAAGAGCGGCAAGACCATTGTGCTCAAGCCCAAGGTCTCGTTGCTGGACCGCGAGGTCATTGACAGCATGTTCATGAGCAAGAAAGCACTGCTGGAATTCTATGAAAAGGAAATCGAAGACGCGCGCAAGACCGGTGTGATGTTCTCGCTGCACGTCAAGGCCACCATGATGAAGGTGTCGCACCCCATTGTGTTCGGCCACTGTGTCAAGATTTTCTACAAAGACGCATTCGAGAAGCACGCCAAGCTGTTCGAAGAACTGGGTGTCAACGTCAACAATGGCATGGCCAATCTGTACGACAAGATCGCCACCTTGCCACAAAGCACACAGGACGAAATCAAGCGTGACCTGCACGCCTGTCACGAGCACCGCCCCGAACTGGCCATGGTGGATTCGGCCAAGGGCATTACCAACTTCCATTCGCCCAACGACGTGATCGTGGACGCCTCCATGCCCGCCATGATTCGCAACGGCGGCAAGATGTGGGACGCCAATGGCCGCCTGAAGGATGTGAAGGCGGTGATGCCAGAGTCCACTTTCGCCCGCATCTACCAGGAGATGATCAACTTCTGCAAGTGGCACGGTGCTTTCGATCCCAAGACCATGGGCACGGTACCCAACGTGGGCCTGATGGCCCAGCAGGCTGAGGAATACGGCTCGCACGACAAGACCTTTGAAATCACCGAGGATGGGGTGGCCAACATTACCGATCTTGCGACCGGTGAGGTCTTGATGAGTCAGAACGTGGAAACCGGTGACATTTGGCGCATGTGCCAAGTCAAGGACGCGGCGATCCGCGACTGGGTCAAACTGGCCGTCAACCGCGCACGCAATTCCGGTATGCCCGTTGTGTTCTGGCTGGATTCTTACCGTCCGCACGAAGCGCAGCTCATCACCAAGGTCAAGATGTACCTGCATGAGCACAACACCGCTGGTCTGGACATCCAGATCATGAGCCAGGTGCGTGCCATGCGCTACACACTGGAGCGCGTGATCCGTGGCGAGGACACCATCAGCGCTACCGGTAACATCCTGCGCGACTACCTGACAGACCTGTTCCCGATCATGGAACTGGGCACCTCAGCCAAGATGCTGTCGATCGTGCCATTGATGGCCGGTGGTGGCATGTATGAAACTGGCGCCGGTGGTTCGGCTCCCAAGCACGTGCAACAGCTGGTAGAAGAAAATCACCTGCGCTGGGATTCGCTGGGCGAGTTCCTGGCGTTGGCGGTGTCACTGGAGGATCTGGGGCTGAAGACCGGCAATGCGCAGGCCAAGATTCTCGCGAAGACCTTGGATGCGGCCACTGGCAAGCTGCTGGACAACAATAAAAATCCGTCGCCCAAGACCGGTCAGCTCGATAACCGTGGCAGCCAGTACTACCTGGCCATGTACTGGGCCCAGGAGCTGGCAGCGCAGAGCGATGACCGTGAACTTGCCGCTCGATTCACGTCCCTGGCCAAGCAATTGACGGACAGTGAGCAGGCTGTCGTTGCTGAATTGGCGGCGGTGCAAGGAAAGCCAGCGGATATTGGTGGCTATTACCTGCCTGACCTCGGCAAGCTGGATGCAGTGATGCGTCCCAGCAAAACGCTGAATACAGTTTTGGCATCCTTGAAGTCGTAATCCGCCGCGCAGGCTATGTGCCTGCCTTGAAGTCAAAGGCGATTCAGACTCCGGTCTGGATCGCCTTTTTAATTGCTTCTGCCGTCGAACAATGGGCCTGTGAGTTTTGCTCCGGCTTTGATGCTGCGTTTGGCAAACCACCCCTGGTTCATTTCCAGCACGAAGCGGACTGGTTTGGTTGCGCAATGCGAGTCGGTTGTCTGTGGCCTCATATCTGCCAGATTTACGATGGTGCCATCATCAGCCACAAAGGCCGCAGTGAGTGGCAACAATGTGTTTTTCATCCAGAAACACAGTTTGGATGGCTGGCTGAATACGAAGACCATTCCTTCGTGCGGTGGCATTTCACGGCGAAACATGAGTCCGATCGATTGCTGCTCCTGGGTTTGTGCGACTTGTGCATCGATCTGGTGAATTCCCGCACCCAGCTTGACACGGGGCAAATTCAGCTGGGGTGAATCCTGTGCGAGGGCAGATCCTGCCACGACCATGAACAGCGGAAGCAATCGGGTGAGGAATGATTTCATGCGTTGAATTGTCAGTGATTCGCGTGATTGAGGTGGGCAAAATATACAACTAGAATGGGTCGCATCGTTGCCCACGCCAGCGGTTTCTGGCTGTAGGGTAGCTTGTGGCAAGAGCGTTTTCGCGTCGAATACGGAGTCCTGTTTTTATGTACCAGCATATCAAGGTGCCTGCCCAAGGCCAAAAAATCACCGTCAATGCAGACATGACATTGAATGTGCCGGATCAACCGATCATTCCCTACATAGAAGGGGACGGTACGGGTCTGGATATCACTCCGGTGATGTTGAAAGTGGTGGATGCTGCGGTGGCCAAGGCTTACGGCGGCGCGCGCAAGATTCATTGGATGGAAGTCTATGCCGGCGAGAAGTCCACCAGAATTTATGGCCCGGATGTCTGGCTGCCGCAAGAGACGCTGGATGTCGTGCGTGAGTATGTGGTGTCTATCAAGGGGCCTCTGACAACGCCTGTGGGTGGTGGCATCCGTTCACTGAACGTTGCGCTGCGACAGGAGCTCGACCTTTACGTTTGCCTGCGTCCCATCCAGTACTTCAAGGGTGTGCCCAGTCCGCTGAAAGAGCCAGAGAAGACCAATATGGTGATCTTCCGTGAAAACTCGGAGGATATTTATGCGGGCATCGAGTTCGAAGCCGAGTCGGACAAAGCCAAGAAACTGATCAAATTTCTGCAGGATGAGTTCGGCGTCACAAAGATCCGATTCCCGAATACCTCCGGTATAGGTATCAAACCCGTGTCGCGCGAAGGGACCGAGCGTCTGGTGCGCAAGGCCATTCAGTACGCCATCGACAATGACAAGCCCAATGTGACCATTGTGCACAAGGGCAACATCATGAAATTCACAGAGGGTGGCTTCCGTGATTGGTCCTACGCTCTGGCGCAGCGCGAGTTCGGTGCCGAACTGATCGACGGTGGACCCTGGTGCAAGTTCAAGAATCCCAGGACGGGCAAGTACATCACCATCAAAGACAGCATTGCGGATGCTTTCCTGCAGCAGATTCTGTTGCGTCCTTCCGAGTACAGCGTAGTCGCTACACTGAACCTCAATGGTGACTACATCTCCGATGCGCTGGCAGCGCAGGTCGGCGGGATCGGCATTGCGCCTGGCGCCAATCTTTCCGATACCGTCGCCATGTTCGAGGCAACGCACGGAACAGCGCCCAAATACGCGGGAAAAGACTATGTGAATCCCGGTTCAGAAATACTGTCTGCTGAAATGATGCTGCGTCACATGGGTTGGAAGGAAGCGGCCGACCTGATCATTCAATCGATTGAGCGATCCATTGCCAGCAAAAAAGTGACTTACGACTTCGCTCGCCTGATGGATGGTGCCAGCCAGGTCAGTTGTTCGGGCTTTGGTCAGGTGATGATCGATAACATGTAACCGTTTCGTAACGCCCTTGTTGGGCGTGCACGTCCGGAGTAACTGGAACCGCAGGGGCAGGGCCTTTGCGGTTTTTTCTTTTTTCAGGCCTTGATTGCCCGCACTTTGTCGCCACATCACTCTAGCGGTGCAGCAATCCGGCGCGACCGATAGAATCTTTTGCATGGCTTCAAATAAACCGACCCAACCGCCTGTACCCCCGGTGCAAGTGCCCGAAAGAGATGACAGCAATGCTGTGGTGCTGGAGCGCCGCACACAGCGTGTTGGGCCCCCGCAGATGTACCAGGTTGTCATGCTCAATGATGATTACACGCCAATGGAATTTGTGGTGGTGGTCATACAGGAATTTTTTGGCAAGGATCTGGAGGCAGCAACAGCCATCATGCTCAAGATCCATCTGGATGGCAAAGGCGTCTGCGGGGTTTACTCCAGAGACGTCGCTGCAACCAAGGTAGATCAGGTGCTGGAAGCTGCACACAAAGCGGGTCACCCGCTCAAGTGTGTCGCAGAGCCCGTAGATTTTTGAATGGAACCGTGAACGAGTGCGTTGCGGTTTAAAAAACGGTTTACAGTTAATCATCAACGCAAGGCAAAAGGAAATCACATGATTGCCCAAGAACTGGAAGTTAGCCTGCATATGGCGTTTGTGGAAGCGCGCCAGCAGCGCCACGAGTTCATTACAGTTGAGCATTTGCTGCTCGCCTTGCTGGACAACCCCAGTGCGGCGGAAGTGTTGCGCGCCTGCTCGGCCAACATCGACGATTTACGCAAGTCACTCTCCAATTTCATCAAGGACAACACGCCACAGGTGGCAGGTACCGATGAGGTGGACACGCAACCTACGCTGGGCTTTCAGCGGGTGATTCAGCGCGCCATCATGCACGTGCAGTCCACCGGCAGCGGCAAGAAAGAAGTGACGGGTGCCAACGTGCTCGTGGCCATCTTCGGTGAAAAGGATTCCCACGCCGTGTATTACCTGCACCAGCAGGGAGTGACGCGACTGGATGTGGTGAACTTCATCGCCCACGGCATCAAGAAGAGCGACCCACCGGAAGTCACCAAATCCAGCGAGTCGCCTGTTGAAGGTGAAGAAGGTGGTAGTGAGAAGAATGAAAAGGCTTCACCGCTGGAGCAGTTCACGGTGAACCTGAACCAGCTGGCCAAGGACGGCAAGATTGATCCGCTGATTGGACGCGAGTACGAAGTCGAGCGTGTCATCCAGATCCTGTGCCGTCGCCGCAAGAACAACCCGCTGCTGGTTGGAGAGGCTGGTGTCGGCAAGACCGCTATTGCAGAAGGTCTGGCATGGCGGATCACGCAAAACGATGTTCCGGAGATTCTGGCCGAGTCCGTGGTGTATTCCCTGGATATGGGGGCGTTGCTGGCGGGGACCAAGTACCGTGGTGATTTCGAACAACGCCTCAAGGGCGTACTCAAGGCGCTCAAAGACAAACCGCACGCTGTGCTGTTCATCGACGAAATTCACACGCTCATCGGAGCTGGTGCGGCTTCGGGTGGAACGCTGGATGCTTCCAACCTTCTCAAGCCCGGGCTGAGTTCCGGCCAACTCAAATGCATTGGTGCAACCACATTCACGGAGTACCGCGGTATTTTCGAAAAGGATGCTGCGCTATCGCGCCGGTTCCAGAAAGTCGATGTGGTCGAGCCCAGTGTGGAGCAGACCGTGGACATTCTCAAGGGGCTCAAGTCCCGCTTTGAGGAGCACCATAGCGTCAAATACGCGCTGGCTGCCCTGCAGGCTGCAGCGGAGCTCAGCGCCAAGTACATCAATGACCGGCACCTGCCGGACAAGGCTATCGATGTGATCGATGAGGCCGG
>CAUJJV010000211.1 GCA_963205375.1 Pseudomonadota bacterium | reverse complement strand
TGGAAAGGCTCCCACCACGAACTGGCCATGCAGTCCCCGAGCCGCGCCGCGGTGCTTGCGCCGTTTCGCGGGGAGCGCGCCAGCCAGAATGGGGCGAGCACCGTGTTCAGCGAACGCGATGGCAAATTTCTCATCCGCACCGAGGGTCCGGACGGAAAGACCGCAGACTTTGAAGTCGCCCACACGCTGGGTTTCACGCCCCTGCAGCAGTACCTGATTGCCATGCCCAACGGCGGCCTGCAGGCCTTCAACCTGGCATGGGACAGCCGTACCGCAGACCAGGGCGGGCAACGCTGGTTCAACCTGCAGGGTACGCAGCGCATTGCACCAGGCGACGAGCTGCACTGGAGCGGCCGGCAGAACAACGCCAGCTTCATGTGTGTGGAGTGCCATACCACGCAGTTCAAGAAAAATTTCAACGCCGATCTGCGCCAGTACCAAAGCACCTGGTCCGAATCCCATGTGGCATGCGAGGCCTGCCATGGCCCGGGCTCGGGCCACGTGGCCTGGGCGGCCAAGCCCTCACGCACGGCAGCGGCTGACACCAGCAGGGGGCTGCTACCGCAACTGAATGAACGCCAACACGTGCAGTGGACTCTCAACGCCACCGGCAATGCCACCCGCAGCACACCGCCAGCGGCACAGCGCCGCGAAATGGCCGTCTGCGCCCAGTGCCACAGCCACCGCAGCCAGGTCAGCGACGCGCGCACGCCGGGCCAACCCCTGATGGACACCCACATCCCCTCCCTGCTGGACAAGCGCCTGTTCTGGGGCGACGGCCAGATGAAAGCCGAGGTGTACAACGACGCCTCCTTCCAGCAAAGCAAGATGTACCAAAAAGGCGTGACCTGCAGCGACTGCCACAACCCGCACACGCTCAAGCTGCGCGCGCCGGGCAACCAGGTCTGCTTCCAGTGCCATGCCCCCACGAAATACGAAACACCGTCGCACCACTTTCACCCGGTGGGCTCCAGCGGCAGCAGTTGCGCGTCCTGCCACATGCCGACCACGACATTCATGTCGATCGACCCACGGCACGACCACAGCCTGCGGGTGCCACGCCCCGACCTGTCGGTGGGCAGCAAAAACCCCAACGCCTGCACCCGGTGCCACACCGGCAAGACAGCCCAATGGGCGGCACAGTGGGCATCACAGTGGTACCCCGGACTGGCCAGCCGCCACACCCCGCTGGTGGAAGCCCTCCAGGCCGCCGATGCGGGCGATGCCCAGGCGCTGGCCTTGCTGTTCAAGGTGATCACCGATGCAGACCAATCGGCCATGGCGCGTGCCAGCGCGCTCTCGCGAGCCGTCCCGATTCTGGAGCCTGCGCAGTTGCAGAAGGTCCGCACGTTGCTGGGGGATGCCGATGCACTGGTGCGCAGAACTGCGGTGGAATCACTGGCTGGCATGCCCCCCGCCGTGCGGGCCGAGTGGTTGCGTCCCCTGCTTCAGGACCCGATCAAAGGCGTGCGCATTGCGGCCGCGCGCTGGCTGGCAGATGCCGCCGTGACAGGCTGGGATACCACCGACCGGGCCCACCTCGACGCGGCGCTGGAGGAATACATCGCGGTGCAGCGCTTCAATGCCGACCGGCCCGAGTCCTACAACAACCTCGGCACCCTGTATGCCGACATGGGGAAATGGCCCCAGGCCGAAGCCGCGTTGCAGCAGGCCATAGCGCTGGACCCCGGCTACGCCATGTCCAGCCTGAACCTGGCGGACGTGTACCAGGCGCAGGGACGGGAAAGCGATGCGCAGAGGCTGATTGAATCCGTCATCCAGAAGCACCCCGGCAACGCATCCGCCCACCACGCGCTGGGCCTGTCCCTGGTGCGGCAACAACAGAAAGCACGCGCGCTGGCGCCCCTACGCCGGGCTACCCAGCTGGAGCCCGACAACGCCCGATTTGCCTACGTGCTTGCCGTACTGCTGGAGAACAGCGGGCAAGTCGGTCAGGCCATGGTCACGCTGGAAAAAGCCCTCCAGGCCAACCCGGCAGACCGGGATACCGCGAACGCGCTGCGTCTGTATTGCGCCAGGAGCCCAAACGCCCGCTGCCCAGAGAAATACAAGCCAAATTAACCTCTAGCCCCCGTGGATATTGCGCAAGCAGCTATTATTTTTATAGCAATCAAACAACATTTGCGTGAGCGCTACCGCGCACCGGTAACCACTGGACAGTTGACCACGATGTCTGTCATGCGCAGGACAACGTCCCCCCGGTCTTCTGCAGCCAACAGCTCTTCTTCGGACTTCAACTCGCGCACCCGGTCCGGGCTGCGCCACTGGACCATGACCACCCGCCACAGTGGGCTGTAGCTGCGGTCTGCATTGGCGGGGCCGACAGGCAGAGGCGCCGACTGGAAAATGCTGATCTGCTCATCTTTGGCAAATTTGTATACCCGCTCCAGCACCGACGGCTGTCCCGCCTTCGGGATCGCATCTGACAGCCGGGGCACAAAATTGGCACCCATCATTCGGGCCATGGCCGCATCGGATATGTCGGTCGTGATGTAAGCCACCTGGCGACCGTCGACCCAGGCGTGGCTCAGCGGCAGGACAACGTCGGTGCGGCCTGCGCCAGGCACCGGTCCCGCGCAGGCCGTCAGCAGACTAAACGTGGCAACGAGAAGGAGCGTGGTGATGCGGGCCATAAACGTGTCCTTAAAAATGGGGTTTCAGTCCAACCAGCGCGTTTCACGCACCCCGGTACAGCCAGGGTACGTCCAGCAATTTCTCGCCCAGCAACCGGAGCGACAGATCCCGCCCGACCTGCATCGGGCCGCGCAGGTGGAAAATTTCACCATTGCGAATCGCACGGGCCTGCACCCGCGCGTTGCGCTGCCAGCGCAGGTTGGCGTAGCTCTGCAGGGCCGCAGGCACATCGTCCGGATTGGCATCCAGCACCCGGGCCAGCGTATCGGCATCCTCAATGGCCATGCCCGCACCCTGCGCCAGGTAGGGTCGCATGGGGTGCGCCGCATCACCCAGCAAGGCAATGCGTCCGCGCGCATGCTCGGACGCGCTGCGCATGGGCGGGCGGTCACTCAGGGCCCACAGGCGCCAGTTGGGGATGGCGTGAACCAGGTCCCGTAGGGCTTTGGTTGCACCCGCCAGACGCGTACGCAGCTCAGCCGCGTTGGCGCTGTGGTCCCAGTGCTTGGGATCTCCATAGACATGGCCGTGCACGATGGCCACGACGTTGAGCCACTCGCCCCGGCGCACCGGGTACTGCACCACGTGAAAATCGCGGCCCAGCCAGGCAGTGACCACTTTGGAACGCAATTTCTCGGGCAAGTCCGCCTGCGGTACCAAGGCGCGAAACGCCAGATGCCCGGTCACGCGCGGCGCACCGTCGTCCACCACCTCTTTGCGTAGCCGGCTCCAGACGCCATCGGCGCCCACCAGCATCGGGGCATGGAAGTTCTGGGTCAGGGTTTGCACCCGCACCGTTTGTTCGTCCTGGTCCACCCGGCTCACTTCGCTGGACAGGCGCAAGTGCACTTTGCCCTGCCGGCGCACCGCATCGAGCAGCAGTCCGTGCATGTCAGCGCGGGCAATCGTCACGTACGACGCGCCGTAGCGCTGCACCATGGCCTGGCCCATCGGCAATTCGCCCAGCACGGCGCCATTCATCGCGTTGCGCACCCGCAGGCATTCGGGGAAAGCCGCCACACCCCGCAGCGCCTCACCCAGGCCCCAGGCTTCCAGAATGCGCACCACATTGGGCCCGAGCTGGATACCTGCTCCGACCTCGCCAAACTCGGAAGATTGCTCCAGCAGGGTCACCTGAGCGCCCTTGTGCGCCAGGGCGTAGGCCGCTGCCAATCCCCCAATACCCCCACCTGCAACCAAGATGTCTTTATCCATGCCGGCATTGTGAATCCAAACAAGAGGGAAAATACAGCCCATGAGCCTCAAATCCCCCGAACTTCTCCTGCCCGCAGGGTCCCTGGACAAAATGCGCGCAGCCTACGACTTTGGCGCCGATGCCATCTACGCGGGCCAGCCCCGCTACTCCCTGCGCGCGCGCAACAATGAATTCAAGCTGGAGCAGATCGGCATCGGCATCCAGGAAGCCCACGCCCGCGGCAAGAAATTCTTTGTCACCAGCAATTTGCTGCCGCACAACGACAAGGTGCGCACCTATATGCGCGACATTGAGCCCGTCATTGCGATGAAGCCGGATGCACTCATCATGGCCGACCCTGGCCTCATCATGCTGGTGCGCGAGCAGTACCCGGACATGCCCATCCATCTCTCGGTGCAAGCCAACACGGTGAACTACCAGGCGGTGAAGTTCTGGCAGAAAGTGGGCGTGGCCCGCATCATCCTGTCGCGCGAACTCAGCCTCGACGAAATCGAAAAGGTGCGCCAGGAATGCCCGGACATGGAGCTGGAAGTCTTTGTGCACGGTGCGCTATGCATTGCCTATTCGGGCCGTTGCCTGCTCTCGGGCTACTTCAACCGCCGGGACCCGAACCAGGGTACCTGCACCAACGCCTGCCGCTGGAACTACGCCACCACCGAGAGCGCCGTGGACGCCAACACCGGGGAAGCCATTGCGGTCAAGATGGACCAGGGCTTTAACTTCAATGCAGCGCAGGAAGAGGCCGAGCAATCCTTCGCCGCCTGCGGTGGCAGCGCCCGCCATCCCGAGGCGGACAAGGTGTATCTGCTCGAAGAAGCCGGCCGCCCGGGGCAGCTGATGCCCATCATGGAAGACGAGCACGGCACCTACATCATGAACAGCAAGGACCTGCGCGCCGTGGAGCACGTGGAACGCCTGGTCAAGATTGGCGTGGATTCGCTCAAGATCGAGGGCCGCACCAAGAGCCTGTACTACGTGGCCCGCACCGCGCAGACCTACCGCCGCGCCATCGACGACGCGGTGGCCGGCAAGCCGTTCAACCCGGCCCTCATTACCGAGCTGGAAGGCCTGGCCAACCGCGGCTTTACCAGCGGCTTTCTGGAGCGGCGCCCCTCGCAGGACTACCAGAACTACGAAACCGGTCACTCGGGCATTGGCCACAGCCACTATGTGGGCGAAGTGCGCAGCACCGCCGACGGCTGGGCCGAGGTGGAAGTGAAAAACAAGTTTGCCGTGGGTGACGAGATCGAGGTGATTCACCCCAGTGGCAACCACGTCCTCAAGCTGGCGGAAATGCGCAACCTCGACGGCGAGGCCATCACCATTGCCCCAGGCAGCCCGCTACAGGTGCGCATTCCGCTGGAAGCGCGCTACCAGGGCGCACTGCTGGCGCGGCTCCTGCCGGCTTGAGCGTGGGGCAATCGCCCTAGTAGTTGATGGTGAGCGAGTCGGCGTCCACATGGATCGCCGGCTTGCCCAGCACGGCGCTGGCACTGCGCGCAAAGTTCTGCGCCCACTGCGCATCGGCAAACTTCGCGGGGCCGGCAGCCTGCGCCACCACCACCACCCGGTCGGTCATCAGCAATTTGCCGGTGGGGCGCAGCGGTTCGCAATCCATCGCCAGGAACTGTTCGTCCAGCCACTTGCGCGCATCATCCCGGTCCATGGGCTGGTCCGGGTTCAGGTCCATGCGCAAAGGCGCCTGGTTGCGAAAGGTAACGCTTACGTAGTGGTGCACAGGGAACTCCGTTCAGTAAATAAGTGGTACGAGTCTCACGCGGACTTGCTGCTGTCCAGACGCTACATTCTGACCGCAACGGCCGGGGCCCAGCGCAACGTGGCCATTGCACAGGTCCAGAAAAACTTCCATATGGAACCCTCCGGTGCGTGTTTTGGGTGATTATTTCCGGGCAGTCTCCCACACCTTTGACCAGGATCAAAAACTAGGTGTTTACCCTAGGCTTAACCCCCAAAGTGACACCGTGTCCCCAGTGTTCAGCAGGCTTCTGGGGCCTGTGGCATAACCACTGCTTTCCAGAAACACCATGAGGCTGACATGACCGAGACCACCCACCACCGCATCTGCCCCCTGTGCGAAGCCTGCTGTGGCCTGGAGATCAAAACCCGGGGCAATCAGGTCATCAGCATCCGCGGCCATGACGCGGATGTTTTCAGCGCCGGCTACATCTGCCCCAAGGGTGTGGCGCTGAAAGACCTGCATGAAGACCCCGACCGCCTGCGCAAGCCGCTGATCAAGCGCGACGGCGTGTTCGTGGAAGCGACCTGGGACGAAGCCTACACTGAGATCGAGCGCCGCCTGCTGCCCATCCTGGCCGCCCATGGGCGCAACGCGGCGGGCGTGGTGGTGGGCAACCCGTCGGCCCACAAGATCGGCCTGTTGACCTACTTTGGCAAGCTGGCCCGGGCACTGGGCACCAAGAATGTGTTTTCTGCGTCCACGCTGGACCAGATGCCCAAACAGCTCGCCAGCGGACTGATGTTTGGCCACTGGCTGTCCGTCGCGCTGCCCGACATTGCCCGCACCGATTACCTGCTGGTGCTGGGGGCCAACCCGCTGGCCAGCAACGGCAGCATGTGGACAGTGCCCGACTTCAAGGGCAAGGCCAAAGCCCTGCAGGTACGCGGCGGCAAGCTGGTGGTGATTGACCCCCGGCGCACCGAGACTGCGGCCATGGCCGATGCGCACCACTTCATCCGCCCTGGTGCCGACGTGTTCCTGCTTGCGGCCATGGTGCACACCCTGTTTGCCGAAAAGCTGGTCTCACTGGGCACGGTGTCTGAGTGGGTGGTGGGCGTCGATGCCGTGCAGCAGGCGGTGGCCCCCTTCACACCCGAAGCTGTAGCCACACGTTGCGGCATATCGGCTGACACCATCCGCTCGCTGGCGCGTACGCTGGCGTCCACACCGCGCGCCGCGGTCTATGGCCGCATTGGTACCTGCACCCAGCAGTACGGCACACTGGCGAGCTGGCTGATCGATGTGCTCAACACCTTGACTGGCCATCTGGATGTACCCGGCGGCATGCTGTTTGCCAAGTCCGCCGCCTTCGGCCAGAACACCGCTGGCAACCCCGCGAATAAACCAGGTGTTGGCAAAGGCGTGTCCACCGGACGCCACCATGCGCGCGTCAGCGGCGCACCCGAGGTGTATGGCGAGCTGCCCATGACCTGCCTGAGCGAAGAAATAGAAACCCCTGGAGAGGGCCAGATCAAGGCCCTGTTCACCGTGGCCACCAACCCGGTGCTCTCCAGCCCGGACGGCCCGCGCCTGGCCAAGGCCCTCGACACGCTGGAGTTCGTGGTCAGCATGGACATCTACCTCAACGAGACCACGCGCCATGCGGATGTGATCCTGCCCGGCGTATCGCCACTGGAAGACCTGCACTACGACGTCGCCTTTCCCCAGCTCTCCTGGCGCAACCATGCACGCTACAGCCCACCGGTGTTTGAGCGCGCGCCAGACCAGCCCGAAGAGTGGCAAACCATGCTCAAACTCGCTGCCATCGTGCAGGGCAAGGGCGCGGCGGTGGATGCCAACGCGCTGGACGACGCCCAGTTTGCCGAAGACGCGCAGCGCCTGTTTGGCCAGCATGCCGATGCGGTCATCGCCGCCACCGCCCACTACAAGGGACCGCAGCGCAGCCTGGACATGGCACTGCGCGCTGGACCTTACGGAGACCAGTTTGGACTCAAAACCGATGGCCTGAACCTGGCCAAGGTGATGGCATCCAACCACGCTGGCGGCATCGACCTGGGCGAACTGCAGCCACGCATTCCCGAAATGCTGCGCACACCGAGTGGCAAGGTGGAGCTGGCCCCACCCAGTCTGCTACAAGATTTGCAGCGCGCTGCGCAAGATGTACGAGGGCTAGCGCCCGATTTGGTCATTATTGGCAGGCGCGACGTGCGCACCAACAACAGCTGGATGCACAACCTGCCCATCCTGGCCAAGGGCCCGTTCCGCTGCACCGCACTGGTTCACCCGCAGGATGCCGCCCGGCTGGGGCTTCAGGACGGCGCCATGGCCAG
>CAUJJV010000210.1 GCA_963205375.1 Pseudomonadota bacterium | reverse complement strand
CATAGCTTCGCGCAGCCGGTCGATGCGCTGCTGGGTCGTTTTCAGCTCTGCAGCAATTTTTTCGTCCAGCGCCTTGATGATGGCCGGCTTCAGGCCAGCACCCGTGTAGGCCACCGTTTGCATGACCAGCCCATTGACCGCCACCACGCGCTCCTGTACCTCCGCCACCATGACGACGTGGACCATGCTCTGCTTGGTCAGGCGCTCCAGCGTCTGGGAGGTCTCCCGGGACGTCCACAGGCTATACAGTGCTACGCTCATCAGGCACAGCAGTACCAATGTAGGAGCGATGGCGACCTTTACCATGAGGGATAGGCGGTCAAAAAACGTTCTCATGCCGTATCTTTCAAAAAACAGAAAAACCGGTGCACCTGATACGGCGTCACCGGTCCATGCCAGTCTGGCTGCGGGAAAACGAAATTAGCGGTATGCGCCAACCACGACAAAACCATCAAAGCCGGGGATACGTTTGACGTAGCTGGTTTTGCCTTCAACTTTTTTGGTCACAGGGTGTGCCCAGTCGTAGTCCACCCAGCCTTCGCCTTTGGTGGAGCCCACTTCGATGAATTCACGTGCAAATCCCTTGCCGTTCTGGTCCTTGAGTTCAATCAGGTTTTTGCCGACAAGCTTCTCGTTGGCACCATGTGCAAGCACTACGCCCTTCATGTCCATGGCGAAAACGTACAAATCCTTTTTGGTCCAGTTGGCTTTGTCGGCTGTGAAATCCTTGAATGCCTGGTCATTTCCTGCCTTCTTGACGTGCGCCAATGCCGCATTGACCATGGCCTTGGCCTAGTCCTTGGTACCGTGGTCCTGTGCCATAGCACCGAAAGATACAAAGCCAGCAAGCACCAGCGTCATCAGATTGCGAAACAGTTTCATAGTTGGTCGTCTCCACGAGGTTAAAAAAGTACTGTGAACAATACGTAACGGCAATCTACGTGGCAACTTAAGCGAGCGCAAGCCTCCAAATTGCGTTTTATCAATAAAAGCTTATAAAAGGCGATCACGGACGTCCGAAGACGTCCCGTTACGACGCTCAGGCGGTTTCCAGTGCCAACACCGCCGTGGCTGTGTTGGAAATCGGGATGTGGTAATTGCTGGTCACCCGCCTCACGCTGGAGCCGCCACCGGTAGCCAGTGCGCCGCGCATGGCCAGCCACATCAGCAGTTCCACGCCCTGCGTGCCGGTTTTTTCTACCAGCTCGTGCACACTGAACTGCGTGGCCCATTCGGGATTGGTGTCCAGGCTGTCCAGAAACTGCAGGTCAAACGCCTTGTTGATAAAGCCCGCGCGCTCACCGTCGAGCTGGTGGCTCAGACCACCGGAGGCAATCACCGCCACTTTCTTGCGGCTGTCCCAGGAGCGGATGGCTTCGCCCACGGCTTTGCCCAGCGCGTAGCAGCGCTTGGCCGAAGGCAGCGGAAACTGCACGGTATTGATGCACACCGGCACCACGGTCACCGGGCAGTCGCCTTCAGGCCAAAACAGCTTCAGGGGCAGGGTGCAGGCGTGGTCCACCAGCATCTCCTGGCAGGTCACCACGTCAAACTCCTTGTCGATCAGGTGGTTGATCAGGTGCCAGGACAGATCCACCTCACCCTTGAACGGCGGCAGGGTGGGAATGCCCCAACCTTCGTCGGCGTTGTTGTACTCGTGCGCTGCGCCCACGGCGAAGGTAGGCATCTTGTCCAGGAAAAAGTTCAGGCCGTGGTCGTTGTAGAACATCACCACCACGTCGGGCTTCTTCTCGCCCAGCCATTCGCGCACCGGTGGGAATCCGTCAAAAAAAGGTTTCCAGTACGGGTCCTGCTGCAGGCCTTTGTGGATTGCGTTGCCGATGGCCGGGATGTGGGATGTGCCGAGGCCGCCAATGAGTTGTGCCATTTGAATGTTTCCTTTGTGCGATTGGTTTTACTTGCCTGCGGCGACGAGCTTGGCCTTGAACTCATCTTTGGTCATGCCGGTTTGCTGGGCACCAATATCCTGCATGTCGAGCTTGAAAATGCCGGCAAACTTGGCCAGATAGTAGGCATTTCCTCCAGCGGAAATCAGCTGCAGCACGTTCTTGGCGCGGATGGCTGCAGCCTGCGGTTCGGTCAGGCCGTACTTTTTCATGTAGCCCTCTTCATCGGCAAGAAAGGCGGCGCGGTTGGCGGCATCGTTGAACGAGAAGCACATCTTGTTCAGGGCATAGCCCTTTTTGGCCTGTTCGCCGTCAAAGGGTGTGGTACCAGGAATTTTGGGAAGGGGGACGCTCACGATTTGCTCCTTTTTTGTGGATGTTTGACCTGCATCAGCCGCAGAGTATCCCGATCCCATTGCCACAAATAAATAGATCAATGATCATGCATTGCATGAGTAAATTCGATTGGTCTGATCTGGATGCAGGGCTTCTGCAACTGCTGGTGGCGGTGGTGGAGGCGGGCAGCGTCACGGGCGCCGCCCAGCGGCTGGGCGTCACACAGTCCGCAGTGAGCCACCTGCTGGACAAGCTGCGGGGCATCACGGGCGACCCGCTGTTCGTCAAGAGCGGGCGCGGCATTGTGGCTACCGCGCGGGCGGAAAGCCTGGCCGAACAGGCGCGGGAGTTGCTGCGCCAGTTGCAGCAGTTCGCCCATAGTGCGGAGTTCGATCCGGCGCGCTGGAAAACGTCCATCACCATCGCCGCCAACGATTTTCAGCGGGATCTGCTGTTACCCGCTCTGGCCCAACGCCTGCGCCACGCCGCACCTTTGGTGCAACTGCGGGTGATTCCCTCGGCCGTGCCACGGCTGGAAACCCTGCGCGCCGACGAATGCCAACTGGTTATCAGCCCACGCCCGCCCGACGGCACCGACATCCTGCAAAAGCGCTTGTTTGAAACGGCGTACCGCGTGTTCTTCGATGCCAGCCAGCGTGCGGCGCCGAAGACCCAGGAAGAGTACCAGGCGGCTGACCACGCCACCGTGGCCTACGAGGCGCACCGGGGGCTGGACATCGACCGGCAGTTTGAAGCCCAGGGACTGGTACGCCGGTTTGCGGTGATGGTGCCGGGCTTCAGTGGCTTGCCGGCGTTCGTGCGCGGCACGCCGCTGCTCGTCACTGCGCCCGCCTTGCTGGCCCACTCCACGTTTGCCGGGCTGGCGCATGCACCGGTGCCGGTAGCTTGCCCGGCCATGCCCATGTACCTGATCTGGCATGCCCGCTACCAGCAGGACCCGGCGCACCGCTGGCTGCGTGAGCAGCTGGAGGCTGTGGTGGCACCAGCATTGAGTTCCCCGAAGGGCTCCGGTACGATCCGGTGATGAAAAAGTCAAAAAGCGGTAAAGAGCCCAAGCCCGGAAAACTGGACAAAGGCGCGTACTACGAGAAGCTCGCTGCGTTGCAGCTGGAGCTCAACGAGGTGGCGCGCTGGCTGCAGCACACCGGCAAGCGTCTCGTCGTGGTGATTGAGGGCCGCGATACAGCAGGCAAGGGCGGGGTCATTTCCGCCATGGCTGAAACCTTGAACCCGCGCCAGTGCCGTACCGTGGCATTGGCCAAACCCAGCGACCAGGAAAAAACGCAGTGGTATTTCCAGCGCTACGTGCCGCACTTGCCAGGGGCTGGAGAGATCGTACTCTTTGACCGGAGCTGGTACAACCGCGCCGGTGTCGAGCGCGTGATGGGTTTCTGCTCCAAAGAGGAGGTCAAGGCGTTCCTGAAACAGGCGCCTGTGTTTGAGCGGATGCTGGTGGACGATGGCGTTTTACTGTTCAAGTATTGGCTCACGGTCGACCAGGCGCAGCAGGAGGAGCGCTTTGCCGAGCGCGCGGCCGACCCGCTCAAGCACTGGAAGCTCAGCCCCATCGATGTGAAGGCCCGCGAAAAGTACGCCGAATACGGACTTGCCCGCGACGCCATGCTGGAGGCGACCCACAAGCCCAGGACGCCGTGGACGCTGGTGGATTTCAACGACCAGCGACAGGGCCGATTGACGTTGATCCGCCACTTGCTGGACCATATTCCCGATAGGCATGTACCAGAGTCCGTGGTCACGTTCCCGCCGCTGGAGCATGCGCCGTTGCGCGAGAAATTTGGCGCCTCGCCCAAGCCGATCGCCCCTGCGGCCTGACGCACTCGCAGACTACAAAGGGCTACGGCCGCGAATCAGACGTACCAGAATCACGACCACGGCGATCACCAGGAGGATGTGGATAAAACCTCCGAGTGTGTACGACGAGACCAAGCCAAGGGCCCAGAAGATGAGCAATAGGATGGCGACGGTTTCCAGCATCTGGTGTTCCTTGTAGATAGACTTTTTCAAAAGAGTAGTCTCCTCCACCGGAATCGATCCGTCGGTGCGCTGGCACACACCCGCGGCCCACGCAGCCGCTTTGGGCCGCGTCAACGTTTGCAATCCGGGAAATATAGGTTAAATCGACCTCCGGCCCCCGTCCAGTATGCGCAAGCAGCTATATAAATAGTAGCAATTCAGGCCAGCATGCGCCCGGTCTCCACGCAGCGGGCGTGCCACGACAGGGCTTCGGTCAGCAGGTGGGGCGTGTGTTTGCCGGGTGCATCGCGCAGGGCGCGCTCGAAATAGTCGCGCAGTGCCGGTTGGTAGTCGGGGTGCGCGCACTTCTCGATCACCAGCCGCGCCCGCTGCGTCGGCGACAGGCCGCGCAGGTCGGCCAGGCCCTGCTCGGTGACGATGATTTCCACGTCGTGTTCGGTGTGGTCGGTGTGCGAGACCATGGGCACGATGCACGAGATGGCACCGTTCTTGGCGGTAGACGGCGTCATGAAGAAGGACAGGTAGGCGTTGCGCGCAAAGTCGCCCGAGCCGCCAATGCCATTCATGATGCTCGATCCCATCACGTGCGTGGAGTTGACGTTGCCGTAGATGTCGGCCTCGATCATCGCGTTCATGGCAATCAGGCCCAGGCGGCGGATCAGCTCGGGGTGGTTGCTGACCTCCTGCGGGCGCAGCACGATGCGCTCGCGGTAGAAGTCGATGTTGGCGTTGAAGTCCGCCAGTGCCGCCGGGCTGAACGACAGCGCCGTGGCCGAGGCCATGGCGAGCTTGCCCGAGCGCAGCATGTCGAGCATGCCGTCCTGCAGCACCTCGGTGTAGGCGGTCATGTTCTCGAACGGTCCCTTGTTCAGGCCGATCAGCACCGCGTTGGCGATATTGCCCACACCGGACTGCAGCGGCAGCAATTCGGGTGGCAGGCGTCCCGCCTTCACTTCGAGTTGCAGGAAGTCAATGATGTGGCCGGCGATGCGCTCGGAGTTCTCGTCGGGCGCCGCAAAGGCCGAATTGCGGTCGGGTTGCTGCGTTTCCACCACCGCAATCACCTTGTTCAGGTCGCACTGCAGGTAGTGGTCGCCAATGCGATCGCCGGGGTGGAGGAGCGGAATGGGGCGGCGCAGCGGGGGCAGGCGGGTGCCGTAGTAGATGTCGTGCATGCCCTCCAGGCCAATATTCTGGTGGGAGTTCACTTCCAGAATGATGTGGTCTGCATGGTCCAGCCAGGTCTTGTTGTTGCCCACGGAGGAGGACGGAATCAGGCGCCCATCGGGCAGGATGCCCGCCACTTCCACCACCGCCACATTCAAGGGGCCCAGAAAACCAAACCAGGCCAGCTGCGCCACATGCGAGAGGTGGATGTCGGTGTACTGTGTGGTGCCGGCATTGATCTGCTTGCGCACCGTGGGGTCGGACTGGTAGGGCAGGCGCATGGAAATGCCGTCCACCGCAGCCAGGGCCCCGTCCAGCTCCGGGGCGGTGGAGGCGCCGGTCCACAGGCCGATGCGGAAGTCTTCGCCCGCGGCATGCAGCCGCTCAATGCGCCGGGCCAGTGCTTCGGGAACCTGTTTGGGATAGCCCGCGCCGGTAAACCCGCTCATGCCGACGTTGGCGCCAGCGGGAATGAGTGCGGCCGCCGCCTCGGCGGACATGATCTTGGACAGGTAACCGGGGTGACGCACACGGGTCTGGTTCGACATAAAAAAACTGCTCCAACGGGGTAGTGCGCCGTTCGCGCAAAAGGTGCGCATCTTAGCAGTGCAACGCAAAATGATTAGGGTAAACCCTGATTCGTGCGCTTTGGCGTATCGTGGATTCCCCGCATTTATCAAGAGAGGTTGGGTATGAATAGCGAAGCCATCTGGACATTTCTGACAACCCAGGGCGCCGACTTCGGCCTGAAGCTGCTGGGTGCGCTGGCTGCATGGATCATTGGCCGCTGGCTCATTGCCATGGCATTGCGCTTGTTGAATGCAGCTTTTCAGCGCGGCGGCAAGGTGGACCAGACGCTGGCCAACTACCTCACCTCCATCCTGTCGGTGATCCTCAACATCGTCCTGATTCTGGCGATTCTGGATATTTTTGGTGTCAAGACCACCTCGTTTGCGGCACTGCTGGCCGGTGCGGGGCTGGCCATTGGTACCGCCTGGGGTGGCCTGCTGACGCACTTTGCTGCCGGCGTCTTCATGCAGGTGCTGCGCCCCTACAAGGTGGGCGATTTTGTAACCGCGGGGGGCATTACCGGCACGGTGAAAGAACTGGGCTTGTTTGGCACTACCCTGGTCACGCCTGACAACGTGGTCACCATTGTGGGCAACAACACCGTTTTCTCGGGTGCCATCCAGAATTTCAGCACCTTGCCCCACCGCCGCGTGGATTGCCTGGCCAAGGTGGCCAACAGCGTGGATGTGGTGGACGCCATTGCGCGCCTGAAAGTGGCGGTCGCTGCCATTCCGAATGTGGCCACCAGTCCCGCGCCCGATATCGAAATTTTGCAGTTCACCCCCGAAGGCCCGCTGCTGTGCGTGCGCCCCTACACCTATACCGACCACTATTGGCAGGTGTACTTTGACACCCACAAAGCCGTGGTCAGCACCTTTGGCACCGCGGGCTACCCGGTGCCCGAGACCCCGGTGGTGCACCGCAATTTATAGTCAAATAGGGCTCTAGCCCCCGTGCAGCATGCGCAAGCAGCTATCATTTCGATAGCTGCTTTTTTTATGGCGTTACAAGGGTAGCGCGGCCGTTTCGCGGGTCAGCACCTCCGCGCGCAGGGTGTAGCTGCGGGTTTCCGTGATCTTCACGTCCACCAGCTGGCCGACCAGGCGGGCGTCGCCTGCAAAGTTGACCACGCGGTTGCACTCGGTGCGGCCCATCAACTCGCCGTTGTCGCGCTTGGATGCCCCTTCGACCAGGATGCGTTGCGCCGTGCCCAGGCGCTGCTCGCTGATGCGGGTGATGTTGGCATTGATGGCGGCTTGCAGCTCCTGCAGCCGTGCCAGTTTCACCTCGTGCGGCGTGTCGTCATGCAGGTTGGCTGCAGGTGTGCCGGGGCGGGGGCTGAAGATGAAGCTGAAGCTGTTGTCAAAGCCGATGTCGGCGATCAGCTTCATCATCCTGGCGAAGTCGTCGTCCGTCTCTCCGGGGAAGCCGACGATGAAGTCCGAGCTGATGGACATGTCCGGGCGGATGGCGCGCAGTTTGCGGATGGTGCTCTTGTATTCCATGGCGGTGTAGCCGCGCTTCATGGCCATGAGGATCTTGTCGCTGCCGTGCTGCACCGGCAGATGCAGGTGGCTCACCAGTTTTGGCAACTTCTCGTACGCTGCAATCAGGCTGGGCGTGAATTCGTTGGGGTGGCTGGTGGTGTAGCGGATGCGCTCGATGCCAGGAATGTCGGACACATACTCCAGCAGCGTGGCAAAGTCCGCCATTTCGCCGCCCTCTGTCATGGGCGCGCGCCAGGCATTCACATTCTGGCCCAGCAGGTTGACCTCTTTCACACCCTGGTCGGCCAGGCCGGCAATTTCCACCAGCACGTCTTCAAACGGGCGGTTCACCTCTTCGCCGCGGGTGTAGGGCACCACGCAGTAGCTGCAGTATTTGGAGCAGCCTTCCATGATGCTCACAAAGGCCGATGCGCCGTCCACCTTGGCCGGCGGCAGGTGGTCGAACTTCTCAATCTCTGGGAAGCTGATGTCCACTTGCGGCCGGTTCTGGGCTTTGCGAGCGTTGAGCATCTCGGGCAGGCGGTGCAGCGTCTGCGGGCCAAACACCACGTCCACATAGGGTGCGCGTTTGATGATCTCGGCACCCTCCTGGCTGGCCACGCAGCCGCCCACGCCGATCTGCACGCCCTTGGCTTTCAGGTGTTTGATGCGGCCCAGGTCGGAAAACACTTTCTCCTGCGCCTTCTCACGCACCGAGCAGGTGTTGAACAGAATCAGGTCAGCCTGCTCCACATCGTCGGTGGGTTCATAACCCTGGGCGGCGCCCAGTACGTCGGCCATCTTGTCCGAGTCGTACTCGTTCATCTGGCAGCCGAAGGTTTTGATAAAGACTTTTTTGGACATGGCAGGTCCTGCAATGCTATGAATTTGAGAGCTGCTTGCGCAGAATGTACGGGGGCTAGAGCCCCAAAAGACCTAAAATCCAGCCCAGAATTACTGGGCGGCGGACGAATACGAAGGCGTAGCGGGATAGAGCTTGGCTTCGATGTCGGTGAGGACCCAGACCTCATGCAGCATGCCTTGCGACTCGCGCAGGGTCATGACCGGCAGGGTCTGGCCCACCAGTGAGGCCGACAGGACCAGCATGCCATTGGCGCCGCGGATGCGTGCACCGGGGGACAGGCGATCGATTCTGTTGTTCAGCACCACTTCAGGGGGCGCCACGACCATCAGCGTGCCGCGCACGGCTTTGGGCGGAAAGGTGCGTACCGCCACGGACACGGTGCCGGTGGTGTCCGTCAGCACCTGGGTGGTGGGGCTGGTCTGGGCCGACGCCGCCAGAGGCAGTGCGGTCAGCAGGCAAAGTAGGTTCAAAGCGCGAAGGCAGCGGTTCATGGTGTGTATCCAGAGGCTTGCTTGTGGGAGGTGAATGCTAACTCAAAACACTTCGGTGTCGACTTCGCTATTGCCCTGCGGGTTGTAGCGGCTGCCCACCACGTTGCCGGAGTGGATCAATGCCTCCAGGCGGGCTATGGCGTCTGCGCTGAGCGTTACGTCGGCCGCACCCAGGTCGTCGTGCAGGTGGTCCACGCGGGTGGTGCCGGGGATGGGGATGATGTGCGGCGCCTTGTGCAGCAGCCAGGCAATCGCCAGTTGGGCCATGCTGCAGCCCAGCTCCTGGGCCAGCGCGCGGTAGGCGGGTAGCAGTGCCAGGTTGGCGGCGTAGTGGTCGGGCGCAAAGCGCGGCATGCTGCGGCGGATGTCTTTGGCGTCCAGGGTGTCCACATCGGCCAGGTCACCACACAAGAAGCCGCGCCCCACCGGGCTGAAGGCCACAAACGCCACCCCCAGCTCCTTGCAGGCGTCGAGCACTGCAATCTCGGGGTTGCGCGTCCACAGCGAATATTCGGTTTGCAGGGCCGCAATCGGGTGCACTGCATGGGCCTTCCGCAAGGTGGTGGCAGACACTTCCGAGAGGCCAATGGAGCGGATCTTGCCTGCCTTGACCAAATCGGCCAGGGCACCCACGCTGTCTTCAATGGGCACCTTCTTGTCCCAGCGGTGCAGGTAATACAGGTCGATCACGTCGGTGCGCAGGCGGCGCAGGCTGTCCTCGCACTGCTGGCGGATCGTCTCGGGCCGGCCATCGATCACCCGCACCAGTTTGCCGTCGCCTGCCACATCCACCCCACCCATGCCGCATTTGCTGGCCAGGGTGAAACGGTTGCGGTGCGGCTGCATGACCTTGCCGACCAGGGTTTCGTTGGCACCAAAGCCGTAGAGCGTGGCGGTGTCAAACAGGGTGACGCCAGCATCCAGCGCTTCCAGAAGTACGCGCTCACCTTGCTCGGCCGATACCGGCGCGCCGTAGGCGTGGCTCAGGTTCATGCAGCCCAGGCCGATGGCGCTGACCTGGAAAGGGCCTAAAGATCGTTGTTGCATGTTGGACTCCTGCGAGAAAGCTGGACAAGCGCCAA